>JAHZFN010000251.1:5279-9905 GCA_019421315.1 Peptococcaceae bacterium
ACTGTTACTCAGCCAAAAACTCCGCCAAAGCGTCCGCCAGTCTGCCGAATTCCGCCAAAGAGAGGGTTTCTCCTCTGCGGTCGGGGGCTATTTCCGCCTTTGCCAAAGCCTCGGCAACAACGGCTTTTTCCAAGCGCAAACCGCCGCTCAAAGAATTATTCAGTGTTTTTCTCCTCTGTCCGAAAGCCGCCGCCACCAAGCGGAAAAGCAGTTTTTCGTCCTTAACCTCCACAGCAGGCTTTTCCAAACGATCTAAAACGATAATTGCCGAATCAACGGCGGGTCTGGGAATGAAAACCGTCGGCGGAATACGCATAGCAACCGCAGCCGCCACTCTGTACTGCACACCTATGCTCAAAGCGCCGTAATCCTTGGTTCCGGGCTTCGCCCGCATTCTGTCGGCAACTTCCTTTTGCACCATCAAAACCAAACGCCGCCACGGATAATTACCCTCCAAAAGGTTCATCGTTATGGGCGTGGTTATATAATAGGGCAGATTGGCAACCACAACAAAGCCTTCTCTGTAATCTCCCTTTTCATAAAGAGGCTTTAAGAGGCTGTTATAATCAACTTTCAAGGCGTCACCCTGCACAATGCTGACGTTTTTATATTCCGCAAAGCTTTCTCGCAAAATAGGTATCAGGCTTTTGTCCAGCTCCACCGCCAACACCTGACCTGCATTTTCCGCCAAACCCTGAGTCAAAGAGCCCATACCGGGACCGATTTCCACCACAACGTCCTTTTCATCAACCGCCGCCGCGCAAACTATGCCGTCGATAATTCTCGGTTCAATGATAAAATTCTGTCCTAAGCTTTTTTTTATGCGAAATTTATGTTTATTTATTAACCTCTTCGTCTCCCCCGAAGTAGAAATCCTTTTCTCCAATTTTTTAACGACCTCTCTACTCTTTAATTTTCATTTTTACTTCAGCTAACAAATTTTAATTTGCTCTTTTGCTTTGCGAACTGCCGTTTTTTATTTTTTATCTTAAAAAAAATCTTAGCTGTTGATGCGCACAGGCAGCAGCAGATAAAGATAGTTTTCTTCTTCCTCAGGCACAATAACTCCCGGTGTCAAAGGTCCCGTCAGCTTGATGGAAACAGTTTCGCTGTCGATAACCTTCAGCGCATCCAGAATATATTTCACATTATAGCCGATGAAAAGCTCATCTCCCACTACTGTAGCGGGAATTTTTTCTTCGATATTTCCCACTTCGGGAGAATTGGCGTTCATCAAAATGCCGTCGTTTTCCAAACGCAGTTTAATGATATTATTGTTATCCCTGCTCAAAAGGTTAGCTCTGTTCAAAGCTTCCATTAATGTTCTTTTATTGGCAAAAATTTTATATTTGAAGCTTTCTTCCTTTGGCAAAATGGGGTTGTAATCAGGGAATTGTCCGTTTATCAAACGGGAAATAAAGGTTGTGTTACCCATTTTAAAACAAACGTTGTTTTTGGTAACCATAACAGAAATATTTTCCTCATTCAAAGCAATTTTTGCCACTTCCATCATGGTTTTGGCAGGCACAATAATGCTTTCTTCCGCCTCGCTCTGCCAATTTCCTTTAACCATTGCCAAACGGTGAGAATCTGTGGAAACCATAACCAGCTCACCTTCGGAAATGTTCATTAAAATACCTGTTAAAACAGGACGGCTTTCTTCGCTTGAGGCAGCAATGGCAACCTGCTTAACCATTTTGGCAAAAGCTTCGCCCGCCATAACGCCTTTAATTTCACCGTCCATGCCGGGCAGAATGGGAAACTGTTCACTGTCAAAGCCGTGCACCACCAGCTCGGCGCCGCTGTACTTAATTTTTATGTCGCAGTCATTGAAAAGGCTGATGTTTATCGCTTCGTTGGGCAGCTGGCGCACCATTTCTATAAAACGTCTGCCGTCCGCCACCACCATCGAGCCTTCTTCGGCAACATCCGCCGCCACATTGCATTCAACAGCAATATCAAGATCTGTTGCCCGCATTGTTAAAAGATTGTTTTCCGCAATAATCAGTATACCTGACAGCACGGGCAGTGTGTTTTTGCCGGAAATGGCTCTGCCGACTGTTTGTATGCCCATGAATAAATCTTCTTTTTGACAATTAAATATCATTAATACTACCTCCGAATTTCATAACGTCGTTTTCAATGATTTTTTTTAATACTTTGTTCATGTTACCGAACAGATTGCTTAAAATTTGCTTTTGATCAATTTTCAAATTATAATTTATATCATATTTTTTTAAATTACCGCATAATAATAATCAAGCTTAAAAAAGCCGATAAAAATTTCGCAGAAAATTTTTCGAAAAAATTTGTGTGGTATATTTCCCGATATGCCCCTTATTATTATTATTATGTATTTATAGTAGTATTAATAATAAGAGCTGTTGATTGTGTTGAAAAGGGGAGAAAATTCAGCTGCGGCAACAGTTTGCGGCTGTTAAAAATTTGTTGAAGAATAAAAAAAGGTTTTCAGGCTTTTAACATTTTTTTCCACAGTCAAAATTTATCAAGAATTTTTACAAAGCAAAAAATAATTTTTCTTTCAACATTTGTGGAAAAATCTGTTGAAAAGGGCTTGATATTAACAAAAATCCATGATATATATTATAACTCATTCTTAAATTATGCACAAGCGGACAATTTGAGCAGAAATATGCTTTATTTGGTGTTGAAAACAGCATTTTTTTTAGATTATATACTATATATTGTGGAAAAGAAAACAAATAGCAAAAAAGGATATTTTTTTGAAACTCTGGAAATTCTGCTTCTTTTGTTCTATAATTAATTTATAAAGTTATAAAAAGAGGAGGATTTTTGATGATAGTTGTTATAGCCAGATACTCTTTGGCAGAAGGAAAAAGAGAAGAATACTTAAAGGCTGTCAATGCGGAAAATATTATTGAAAAATGCCGCGCGGAAGCAGGTAATGTTTCCTATGAATTTTTATGTTCGCCCGAAAACAAAGAAGAAATTGTGGTTTTGGAAAGATGGGAAAACCATGAAATTTTGGACAGGCACGGCAAAGAACCGCATTTTCTGAGAATGCTGGAAATAAAGAAAAGCTTCGGCGCTTCGCCTTCTGTCGTGGATAAATATGAAGTTAAATAGATAAATAATAATTTTATAAATATAAATTTGCTATAAAAAAACAGACTGTTTGTTTAAAAAATTTAACAGTCTGTTTTTTTTATTTATAGGATAATAAATTCTTCAAAAACCAAATTGCCCAGCATAATACCCTTTTCTGTCAGGCGCAGCACTTCGATGTCGGGGGTTTCGGGAACTTCTTCCACTGTGCCGGAATTATCGCCCCATGTGAAATCCCAGGTGCTTGGGAATGGTGATTCGGGAAAAGGAATTTCTTTCATCGGCTTCGGTTTAATACCGAATTCCACCAAGCCTTGATTTAAAAGTTTTTCGATTTGAGCGGCAAAAAGCTTCTTAAAGTCCACGTTATACCGCTTGTTGTATTCCTCGATTTCCACGCCGTCCGTTGTCCGCAGAGCCAAAAAAGCGGCTTCGGACAAAACCTGATTTGTTGTCAGCTCCTCGGTTTCCCTTTTGGGAGCCTGTCCCTTTTGCAGTGCTTCGGCATATTCTGCCAATGTGCCAACGTTGACCCATCTTTTGTTGTCCAGGCAGGAGGCTGCGCCCAAGCCCAAGCCGAGATAATTTTTTCTTGCCCAATACGCCAGATTATGGCGGCTGGTGTGGTCGCTGTCGTCCAACATATAGCTGAAATTGGCTATTTCATAATGGCGGAAGCCGTCCTTTTTCAAAAGCTTTGTTCCCTGCTCAAACATATCCGCCGCCAAATCCTCGTCGGCAATTTGCAGCTTGCCTGCGCCGAAAAGCTTGCCCCAGGGGCTTTGGTTGTTCACCTGCAAACCGTAAACAGAAACGTGGTTCGCCTTGCTGCGTGCCGCTTCTTCAACGGAATACAGCCAGCTTTCCAGGGTTTGGTTGGGAATGCCGTAAATCAAATCAACATTTCTGTGTTCAAAGCCCGCTCTTTCGGCGCTGTCGATGGTTTCAATCAGATCAGCCGCTGTGTGGGGGCGTCCCATTGCCGCCAGTTCATCATCGTTGAAGCTTTGACCGCCGATGGAAATGCGGTTGAAACCTGCCTTGCGGTACATAAACATCGGCAGATACGGCGTTGAAGAGGGGTTCACTTCGATGGTGATTTCGGCGTCCTGCGCCGGCTTAAAGGTTTCTTTTATGGCGTCCAAAATTTTGATAACGTCCTGATAAGGCAAAACGGAGGGTGTGCCGCCGCCGAAGTAAACCGTTTGAATTTCTTCCTCTTGGTTGTTTGCCTGCTGTTTCAGCTCGGCAATTACCAAATCGGCATATATTTTGGCAAAATCCTCCTGCTCCCCTTTGACATGGGAAACGAAGTCGCAGTAATTACAGCGGCTTTCACAGAAAGGAATATGCACATATATCGAGTTATAGCTCATTTTTTTCACCTGCTTTGAACAAATTTTATTTATAAAAAGGTTATGATAATTTATAAATTTATAAAACTAATCCCAAATTAAATTATATACGAAATCTGTTTTTTTTTCAATACATACAAGGCGGTTGGCGTGCCTTGCACCATATATATTTTTTATGATTTCC
>JAHZFN010000252.1 GCA_019421315.1 Peptococcaceae bacterium
GTTGCAGCAAAAATGTTCCGTGTTCTTTCCGAAAACGAATTCAACATTCAGATGATTGCGACATCCGAAATCAAGGTTTCCTGCATTTTGAACAAAGAAGGCGCCAAAGACGCAGTTGTGGCTTTGCATACTGCCTTTGATTTGGACGAAGAATAGGTTTTCGGGCATAAAGTACTTATTAACTGAGGCTTTATTATAATTTAATATTTTGACAATAAACCACGCCAAACATTGTTTGCAATGTTTGGCGTGGTTTGCTTTATATGTATAAGATTTGGTGATTTTGGCGGTTGGCAGGCGGTTGACTTTTGGGCGGCGTTGCAATATAATTTGATTTGAACATATATGAACGGTGTTCAAATTAATGTCCAAAAATTGGGGACTATATTATTATATAATCGGAAAAAGTATCTGAAAACTTGCTTAAAGCGGAGGTTTTTATGAGTAATACAAAGGTCAGCAAGGAAAAAATTTTTGACGCCGCAAAAAAAATTGCCAACGAACAAGGGCTGAAAAAAGTTAATATACGGACTGTTGCCGCAGAATGTAATGTGTCTATCGGCTCGGTTTATAATTATTACGAAACAAAAAGCGATTTGGTTTTTGACGTTGTTCGGGACTATTGGCAGAGCGCTTTTGACAGAACGGCTCTGGCGCAGCTGCCGACAACGGATTTTTGTAATTTTTTTGCCGCCTTTTACCCCATGCTGGGGCAAAAGCTGATGGGGTTTATGGCGGAGTGGGTTTCCGTTATGTCCACTTTCAGCGATTCCGAAAAAATTATGGGCAAACAGCGGGAGGCGGAAACCTTCGGCAAGGTTAAGGAAATTTTGAACAGTGTTCTGGCAAACGACCCCAATGTCAACACCGATATTTGGCTGAACACTTTTGACAAAGAAGAAATGCTGGATTTTATCATTTTCAACATGATCAGTATGCTGAAGCAAGGTCAACGGGATTGTTCTTTTTTCATTAAAGTTTTGCGGGAACTGCTGTATTGATTTGAGTGTCTGATTGAAAATTGAAAAACTAATGACAAATATTTGGTGTGAAAAATTATGATAAAAAATACGTTTACCCTGCCTGCCGGCTATAAACAAATTGCCAAAATAGATTTGCTGAACAATAAAAGGCAATTTTGGGTTGTCAATATCGGTGCCATAATCATTGCCGCAGTGATGTTTTTGGCGGCGTTGTTTTGGCACCCCGTCAGTATCAAGCTTGCTGAAGGCTGCATTTGGCTGCTGCTTGCCAAAATAATCATCTTTATTGCCGCCGTTCTTGTGTATATGGTCTGCCATGAGCTGGTGCATGGCTTTTTCATAAAGCTTTTCAGCGGCAAAAAGGCAAAATACGGCTTGGGTTTGGGCTATGCCTTTGCCGGCAGTGAGGCGTATTTTAACAAAGTCAGCTATGTGATAATCGCTCTTTCTCCCATTGTCTTTTGGGGCTTGGTTTTGTTAATTCTTAATATATTATTTCCCGCTTGGTTCTGGGTAATTTATGGTGTGCAGATTATTAATGTATCAGGCGCCATGGGCGATTTTTATGTGACATATCGGATGTTTTGCCTGCCGAAAGCTATTTTGGTGCAGGATACAGGCACTGCCATGACGGTTTTCGGCGCCGTAGAATACGAACATTGATTTATAATTTGACTTATATTAAAAAAGGGCGAACCGCATTGTTTTCGGCGGTTCGCCCTTTGTTTTTATGAGATTAATCTTGTGTCTCTGCCGGTTCTGCCGGTTCTGCCGGTTCGTTCGCCGTGTTTTCCGCCGTTTCCGATGCAGAAATTTCCTGCGTTTCTGTTTCGCTTGGTTTTGCGGTATCAACGTTTTGTTTGTTCGGGGTGTTGGGGTCGGCAATGTTTGGCGGCTGTTTTTCCGCTGTTTCTTTATTCTCGGCGTTTTCTGTCTGTGTTAAATTATCTTGAGACGGTGTTTGCGCTGTTTTTTCTGCTTTTTTTCTGCCGAAAAACAGCTTGCTTTTGGTTTTGCCGTTCCAAAAATCGGTATGCTTTTCCGTTGTTTGTTCCGTCGAATTTGCCGCCTGCTCATCTTGATTTTCAGAATTGCCGTCTTTTTGTTGTTTCCGCAAGTCCTCGGCTTCTTTGGCTTCGGCAACTTTTTGCATCTGTTCTCGGAATTGCTTTTCTCTGATCATCTGCTCCTGAAGCATTTGTTTTTTTAGATATTTTTCTTGAATCATCTGCACTTTCATTTGCTCGTGTTTTTCAATTTTGTCTCCGTACATTCGGTCGTCGGCGGCTTTGTAAATGATACGCAGCTTGTTTTTGTCGTTGACATCGGCTTCGTCAATGCAAAGCCCTCTGGCGAGAGAAAGGCTGTGGACATGATTCGCGTTGTATTCGATAATCTTGCTGTCCAGGCGGTGCATCAGAGCTTCCATATCCAAGTCGGAATTGATTGTCAAAACGGCAAATTCGTCGCCGCCCGTGCGGAAATATTTGGCTTCTTCGCCGAAAACTTCGGTAATGCATATTGCCGCATCTTTGACCAATTCGTCGCCGACGGGGTTGCCGTATGTATCGTTGGTTTCTTTCAGATTATTTAAATCCACAACCAAAATGCCGATTTGTACTGTGCCGCTGTAATATTTTTCCAGGCAATAATAATATTCGTCGAACGCCAAGCGGCTGCCGCAGCGAGTTTGATAATCAATGTAGGAGTGCTCTTTCAGGATTTGCTCCGTGGTTTCCGCCTGAATCGCCGTTACGGATTTTTGGCAGTACCAAAGGTGCATTGCGGCGGCAAAAGCCAAAAAACCGATATAAAACAGAATTTGGCCGGCGGCGGTTGCCAAAGTATCCGTCAGATAGAAAAAGGCGAAAATCAGACTGCCGATACCGAAGCAATGATACAAAAGGGGTTCTGATTTTTTGTTGCCGAATACGATGTAAAAGCCTGCCAAAAGGCAGATGATGTTTAAAATGTCGGCTGTTATCGCCAAATCCGCTAATTGGACGGCACCTGTCAAGGCGGCGATATTCTGCGCCAAAAAGCTGACTGTTATAATAATTGCCAAAATCGGCGAAACCGCAATTTTGTCTGTTGTTTGATTATACAAAAATGTCAGATAAGGAATGAACATGATTAATGTCAACTGCTCGGCAAATGCTCTCAGTGCAGAGTTTGTCAAAAATCCCGCCGAAAAAAACGCTTGCAGGCAAACTGTCAGCCCGAAAATTCCCAGACAAACGGCAGAAATCCAATCATGCTCAATGGAGGAATTGAATTTCAGTCCGATTATGCCAATTTGCAGTGGCAGCAAAATGCAGATTGCCAGAAAAACGGCGGCGGCGCTTTTGCCGAAAGCAGAATCTCCGGCCAAAGCGGTCTGCGTGGAATCGCCGCCCGAAAGGGCGGTGAAAACTGCCGCCAACAACAGGCACACCAAAAAGCCTGCGGCAAAAATTTTATTGAGCAAATTTTTGTTGTTAAACATATTGTCCCCCATACAATTTTAAAATTTGTATTTACCGCCGAAAAGATAGATAAAGGATCTTTTCGGCTTTATTCTCAGAAAAAAGATAAAAGATAACACTTATCCATAAGTATCATATCATTTTTTTGCTTTTTAGACAACGTTTTTATTTGGGACAATTTGCGGCGGCGGTTTGGTTGTCAATTTGCGCCAAATGTGTTAAAATTATTAAGAAAATCAGAAAAATAAGGTTGGCGGAATTGGACAGCTTTAGAAATTCACGAAATCTACAAAATAACAAAAAATAACAAAAAATAACAAAAATATCAGATAAGAGAGAAAAGGAACAGGGTGAATTGATTATGATGGATAAATTGATACAAAAGCATTATGACGCCGTTCAAAGCGAAATGCGGACGGCAATGGAAAGCGTTATCAATAAATGCGACTACAACAACCGAGAAAGGGTTGCCGCTTTTGAAAAGGAGCTGGCGGCGGCTTTTGATATTCGCAATGCGGTAACCTGCCATTCGGCAACTGCCGCCATGCAGATGATTTTGCTGGCTTACGGTTTGGGGCGGGGCGATGCCGTTTTTATCAGTGATTTGGGAAGCTTGGCTGTGGCGGAAGCAACCAAAATCATCGGCGCAACCCCTGTTTTTGTGGACGTTGACCCCGCAAGCGGCCGTTTTGATATGCACCATCTTGAAACACAGATTCAAAGAGTTCTGACAGATACCAAGCTCACCCCGAAGGTTGTGGTTACAGCAGATTGCTTCGGAATTCCTGAGGATTATCTTGCAATCAATGAAATTATCAGAACCTATGGCTTGCTGTTGATTGAGGATGCTGCCAAGAGTCTGGGCGGTTCCTACAAAGGCTTGCAGTGCGGCTGTTTCGGTCATGCGGCAATTGCGTCCTTTGATTTTGGCAGTCCTCTTTTCGGAATCGGCAGCGGCTCCGCCGTCTTGACGGATTTCAACGAGGTGGCGGGTTTGCTTTGCGCCGAAAGAGGGCATGGCTTGGTCGGCGGCAAGGCAGAAGTTTTGGGCATGGATTCTCGTCTTGATGTTATACAGGCGGAAATTCTTCGTGTCAAGCTGCGCTGTCTGGCAGAGGAAATTGCGGCGGCGGCAAAGATTGCTGCAATTTATGACAAGGCTTTGTCCGAAAAATTTGATTTTTTGCAAATAGCGGAGGGCGCCGAGCCATCTCATAACGAATATGTCTTTTTGGCAAAAAGCGAAGAACAGGCGGCGGAAATCAAAAGGGCGTTGGCGGCAAAAGGCTGGCAGGCAGCAGCACTGCCTTTGCTCATGCTCCATACCTTGGAGTTTTATCATGATACCAAATACCCGACGGCGGCGGAGGATTTCGGCGGTGCTTGCCAACTGACGGCAAAATCGGTTCGCCTGCCCATCTCCCCTTATCTGGAGGAGGATATGCAGCAGGAAATTATCGAAACTGTTTTGCAGTTTGCATAAAATTTTGTCTGCTTTCTTAATTTTAGATTAAATTGCGATATAATATTGTCAGCAGAACCCAAACAATTTAACGCAGGATGTTGCTTTTCGGCAGCCGTATTGCCGGTGTTTTGGGCTCTGCTTTTTATTATCATGGTTTTGATAATTAATTTAATTTTTAGCGTAATTTACGTCGTGACGGTTTGCTTATGTCAACCCGCCGCGTTTTTTATACCGATAGGTTATATTGTGGAATAATTCGGCGAAAAATTTTTATGGCGATATTTTCTAAAACCATTGACTTTTGACGGTAAAGTGTTATAATGAACATATGTTAAAAACATATGTTCATTATATGCAGTAGTTATATATAGAAATAATTATAGTGATAACGGCGGTAGGCGATTGTAAAATATGTGTCTGCGGCAGGTGCTGAATTATATTGAAATTTAGTTTTGTGAAAATACGAAAGAAAGGTGCGGAAAAATGCCCAGACCGCAAAAATGCAGAAGAATATGCAGTCCGCCAGTCCGGTGCAGTTTTCATGCCGACGATGGTAAAAAAGATGGGCGTATTGTGGAAATTGCATTGGAGGAATACGAAACAATTCGCCTGATAGATTACGAGGGTATGACGCAGGAGGAATGTGCGGCGCAGATGCTGGTCGCCAGAACCACCGTACAGAGAATTTACAATTCGGCTCGTAAAAAGCTGGCGGATTTTGTTATAAACGGCGGCAGTTTGAAAATTTTCGGCGGCAATTATAAAATTTGCGGCAACGAAAACTGCCGAGGTCAAAAGCATTGCTGCAGCTGTCCCGGCAGAGATGAAAACGGCAACTGCGACCCCGGCAAATGCCCTTTTATATAAAGCTGATTGGACTATTTTTGAAAAAATTATATTATCGGAGAATTATTGAAGCATTATCGGAATATTTCGGAATATTTCGGAATATAGATTTAATATAAGGATAAGGAGTGCAGATAAAAATGGAATTAAAAATTGCAGTAACATACGACGGTAACGGCAGCGTTTTTCAGCATTTCGGTCATACGGAGCAGTTTAAGATTTACACTGTGGATACCGACAAGGCGGAAATTTTGTCATCGCAGATTGTGCCGACAACAGGCAGCGGTCATTGCGCTTTGGGCGGTTTTCTGGCAGAAAAAGGCGTTGATATTTTGATTTGCGGCGGTATCGGCGGCGGCGCCAGAAATAATCTGGCGATGGCGGACATCACTTTGTTCCCCGGCGTTTCGGGTTTGGCAGACGATGCCGTTTTGTCCTTGCTCAACAAAACTCTGATTTATGATCCCGACACAGTTTGCAATCATCATGAACACCACGGCGATGCTTGTCCGGGACACAGCGAAACCTGCGGTCATCACGACTGCCATAATTAAGTCATTTTCCCTTTTCAGAATCTCTTTAATATATTTATGCTAAAAAGCACGGTTTACTGCCGTGCTTTTTGGTTGTTCGGAGCAGAGTGATGTCAGGTAGATACTTTGTTTTATTTGAATTTTGATTTTTACCGCATTTTATAATACAAAACGCAGACAATGGTTTATAAATCAAGTTTTTCTTGCATAATAAGATATGATGGATTATAATTAAAGCAGGTTAGGGCTTTTGCCCCAAGCCATAGTCTTTTCATACGCCTTGATGAGCGATACGATTGTGAAAACCTGTGTCGCAGTTGTCAGGGCATATTTTATGGATACTATATAATTTAGAGATATATTGTAAATTAAAAGTTCAGAATACACTTTGCGAGGTCGAACATGATTTATACAAATTTGCGTATAGCCTATAACGCTCATAACGGTCAGCTGGACAAAAGCGACGTGCCGTATATATTTCATCCTTTTCACTTGGCGGAGCAGATGAAAACGGAGCATGAGGTTATTGTGGCTTTGCTCCATGACGTTGTGGAGGATACCGACGTTACTTTGGAGGATTTGGCGGCAGAGGGCTTCCCGCGTGATGTTTTGGAGGCTGTTCGTTTGCTGACTCATGACCGCAGTGTGCCGTATATGGAGTATATTGCCGGGCTTAAGGACAATGCCTTGGCGAAAAAAGTGAAAATGGCGGATTTGCTGCATAACAGCGATGTAACCAGGCTGGAGGGCATTGACGAGGAAGCGGGCAAACGCCTGAAAAAATACGGTGCGGCTTTGCAAATGCTGCAAAACGAAGACGAAAAAGACAATTCCGACTGCTGATAAATAGTTATAATAAATAAAAAGATGTTAAGAATAAAAGAGTATTGCTTGGGGAAAAGTAATACTCTTTTTTAGTCAGGGTATATTAAATTTTTTAAGTGCGGAAAAATTTAATATTATTTATTATACTATTATACTATACTCAATCAAAAGAATAGAGATATATAATTTGTCAAAAACTCAGAAATTTTTTATCCATGAAAGAATCCGAAAAAATTTACCCCAAAAGTATTGACCTAAAGTCAGGTTTATGTTTTATAATCGATCTATCAAAGAAATTAACAGCAAAAAGCAAAATGAAAAACAAAATTTAAGTAATGAAGAGTTAAGTAATATTGATAGGAGGTTTTTTGATTATGCTTGGAAATTTTTCATATTGTAATCCCACCAAACTTTATTTCGGTGAAAACTCTTTGGATTTTGGTATTTTTCATCAATTTGGGATTTGTTTATTATTTTTGTTGTGATTTTAGTTTTTGGGGTTTGAAAAATTCGGTTATCGACTATTTGATAAAAATTTCGGATTTGGCAAATAATGCGGCATTGCCGCTGAGGAAAGTACGTCCGCCGGCATAGCGGCAATGTAAAACGCCGCCTCCGGAGGATGCCTGATATGCCTTTAATTCAGTTTTGCCCAACTTTTTCGCCCAAAGAGAAAACGATGTTATGACTTTCCGCAGAGGATTTAAGCTTTCTCCGCAGGACAAGGTTTTGGTTGTGGAGGACGTTGTTACAACCGGCGGTTCCGTTAAGGATTTGATTAAAGCCATCAAAGCCACAGGTGCTGAAGTTGTCGGCGTTGCGTCTTTTGTAAATCGTTCCGGCGGCAAGGTGGATTTTTGTGTTCCTTTTGAATCTTTGGTAAAGCTGGACATTCAAACCTATAAGCCGGAGGACTGCCCGATGTGCAAGGCAGGCGGCACAGCCGTTAAGCCCGGCAGCCGCAACATTTAATCAATGTATAATTTTGATATTAATAATTAATATTAACAGGCAACGCTTTTTTGCGTTGCCTGTTTTTTTGTTGCCTGCGGGGGGCGGATTGCTGTTGACAAGCGGCTGAAAAATGCTTATACTTAAATGAATAAGCAAAATAAATAATAAGATCAATTTAAATATAAAAATAATTGTTAAGCTGTTTCGGTTGTTAAATCAACATTCGGAATGGGGTGAGAAGCCCCACAATTCGGTTACTGTGATGCGTCTTTTGCGAAAAAACGGCGATAAGTCAGATACGGAGAGGCTGCTTGCATTTTTCGCCTGAATTCGGAATTTGCGTTGAAAATAAGCTGTAGAGAAGCTGCCGCAGGCGTTTTGCCTGCGGTTTTTTTAATTTTTTTGGTTAATTTGTTCGAAGGATATATCCTTCTTTCTTTGCACAGCAAAGAAAGATTATTATTTTATGAAAGCGAGTTTTGTGAAAGCAGGCAAATTGCGGCAAAAAGCAGAGTGCTTTAAAAATTCTGCTTTAGGTTTAAGGATAACAATGCGGGCATTGATTTTTTAAATGCGGCAAGGCATTGTAAATCACTTTTTTGTTGCTCCGCTCGCAGCTTGAGCTTGGAGTTTGAAATAGATGATTCAAGTTGTTTTGAGAAGTTTTAAGAAATTTTTTAGGAGGGAAAAAGAAAGATGAAGAAATTTTTTGCCAGAAAATTTTTAGTTTTTGTGCTGATGTTTGCCATGATTTTCAGCAGTATGCCTCTTGCCGCCTTTGCTGATGATGCCAGCAATAATGTTCAGCAAGAATTGACAAATGATGTATTAGCAAATGAGGCAATAACAGCGGAAGATATAAATATTGCTGCTACTTTTACATTAAATGGTGGCAAACAATCGTATGAATACAACACAAAAATTGAAAAAGATACTAACGGGGAATATGTTTTGTATGTTCCCGATGTTTCTTTGAGAGCAACAGGCAGTTCGATACCGGAATTGATATTTTCCTTGCCGGCAGATTCCAAAGAACGGATGGAAATTTCTTATACCGCTTACGAAGGTGTGGGTACCGATATTACCAAAGAAGCTCCTAATACCGTTAAAACCGATACGGACGGCAAAATCTCAATTGCTGATTGGAAATATACTTTTAGCACTACTTTGAAATGGTCTGAAAAAATTACTGTCAGCATCGGTTCCGGCGACGATAAAAAGTCCTATGATGTTAAAATAGTTCCATTTTTAACTTTGGGATCTTTATATGTCAAAGATAATAACAACAATGTCAGACCTTTTGAAATTGGTAAAAAATATGAAAACAGTGTGGCACCCATTTTCGGACAGACAGAATTCAGTACAACTGCTGTCAAAGGTACTACCATTAGTGTTGAGGCAATCAGCGGAGCTCAATCCACTTTGTTTTCTAGAGATGTTACAGTAAAAATTAATGGCGATGTACAAACAAACGACAATAAATTTTCGTATACGGTAGAGGACGATTCGCCGAAAACGGTTACTGTTGAATTAAGCAAAGACGGATTCAGAACTTCGGTCTTTCATATTAAGCTGTTTACAGTGGAAAAGGATTATTTCCCTGTTTTAGGCGATTTGACGGTTCAAAACAAAACAACGGGTAAAACTTTTGTGAATCCCAAAAGCGGTATTATGTTGAGAAAAAGTATTACTCAATGTGATGACTGCACAATAACGGTTGATGTATTGGATGAAGATAAATCCGATTTGACATATACTTGGACTATTGCCAATGTTAAGCAAGATGAAACCGGCAATACTATTCAGATAAATACGACTGAAACCGGTGCCAGAAACTATGTATTCAAAGCCAGCAGAATTGTTGACGGCAGACAGTATACTGTTAGCAAAACTTTGGCCGGCGTAAGCTTTATTGCATTAAAGGTAACAGAGCCTACATTTGAAACTCAGCCGCAAAGTGCCGAATATGAAGCGGGCAGCGGAGCTTTGCCTCTGGTTGTAACCCCCAAAAGGGTTGCGGGGCATAGTTACACAGTTCAATGGTATGTCAACACCGAAAACAGCACGGTAGGTGGAACACCAATTGAGGGAGGGCAGGCTTTATCCGGCGGTGGCAGTTCCTATTTGCCCGATATCAGTCAATCCGGCACATATTATTATTATGCAGGAGTAAAGGCTAAAGCCGGAAATTTGGAAAGCAAAGAGGTTTTCTCTGATATTGCTGTTATCAAAGTTAATCCCTTGAGTAATTTCCTGGAAGGCAAAGGTACGGAAGAATCGCCTTATTTGATTGAGGATGTCGATGATTTCAAAGTTATCAAAGAGAGGGTTGAAAACGGTTTTGCTTTTGCCAACACATATTTTAAAATGCTGAATGATATTGAGCTCCCCGCTGATTGGGAACCGATTGGCAATACAAAAGATGGCAGCGACAAACCGGAAAATGGTATAAATCTTAATCCTTTCAGCGGTATTATAGACGGCAGCAGTGACGGAGTTATTCATACACTTACAGTTGCGGAAGGCGGTTTGCCGCTTTTGGGTTATGTCCGTGAAGCAACTGTTAGAAACCTTAATATTTACGGCAAAAAAATTGCAGGCTATGCTTTGGTGGAAAAATATACTATTGATTATGGTATCGACGGTAATTATAATACAGGTTGTCCTAAGACTGCAACTATTGAAAATGTAACCATAAAATCCGGTACTCAGGTATTAAAAGGCGGCTTGATCGGTGGTTTTGGCTCCGGTGCAAACACTGTTCAGCTTACAAATTGCACTGCTGAAAAAGGGGTTGTTATCGGATACAGCCAAAAACCCGGAGGCGATGGTTCATGGAACGGTCCCATAGGTTCTTTTGCAAGCTCTCTTAATGGTGTTGTGACAAATTGTGTCAGCTATGCAGATGTATACGGTATAAATAACGTGGGCGGCATCGCAGGTGTCAAAGGTCAGTCCATGGGTCCTTGTTTGGTAAGTAACTGTGAATTCTACGGTACAGTAAATGCAACCGGCCGTTTTGCCGGCGGCATTTTGGGCGCAGGCTATGACGGCGGCGGCACTGCTCCTAACACACCTGTTGCAACAGTAAAGAATTGCTTGGTTGTCGGCACAATTAACGGCAATGAAAATGTCGGCGGCGTTTTCGGCGGCGAACCGGGATGTGAGGAGTGCTGGGCAAACGGCAAAGGTTCTGTAAGCGAAAATGTTTTCTATGGTAAAATTAATGCAAAAGGCGAAAATGTCGGCGGCATTATTGGTTTTATGAAGAGCTATAATGAAAACCAAAGCATGGATAACAACTATTATCTTGATACCTGCGGTGTTGATAAAGGTATCGGTGCCGTGGAAATTGTGAATGTGGAAAATCTGGATTTGAAAAAATGCGGTACTTCTGCAACTGCCGAAGAAATGAAAGACGGCAGCATTACACAAAAGCTTA
>JAHZFN010000253.1 GCA_019421315.1 Peptococcaceae bacterium
GGTATTGGGCGCCGTAATTGTTGCTTCCCATTTTCCTGTGCTGCTGTTTAGCGTTAAATTATGCCACGTGCCGTTTAACTGCACCCGTGCCGATTGTATTGTCATCTGTAATCATCCTCTCCGCTGTAAAATGTGCCGCTGTATCTGATTTCGGGGTATAAAACAACTGTTTCTTCATTGATTTGCAACTGAATTTTAAACTGCTTGTTTTGGTCGACAGGGTTTGGGATTATTGCCGCACTGTCGAATTTCGGCATTAAAATTTCATAGCCTTGGTTATCCGCCATCATTCCGCCTCCCGCATTGTGCCGACAAACCTGCCCTGCGCCACAAAACCGCCGCATAAATCAATATCCAGCTCTTCGGCAAAGCCGACGAATTGCTTTTGCCGAAGATTTTCAAATCTCAGAGTTTGCCCGACGGTTTCGCTTTGCTGAAGAATTTCCAAATTGAGTTCGTACCTGTTTAAATAATAATTATAAAGTCTTTCCGCCACAGCCTTAGCATTGCGCTTTGAAATCAGGGTGCAGTCAATGTCCGTTGTAACCAGATTTTCCTTTTCCCCCGCTTTGAGCGCTCTGTAATAACCTACCGTTTCCACATTATCATCGTATTTCCAGCCGCTTACCGTAACGGTTCCTGTTTGCGTTACCCGCAGAACCATGCCCGCCGCCCACTTTTTCTCAATAACGGCATTGCCGCTCGTAACCCTATAAACGTCGTGCGGTTCGGAAAAATCCACATTAACCGTGCCCAATTCGTCAAAATCCTCTTCGTATATATCAGAAACTTCAGCCCCCGATTTAATCTTGTATGAATGGGCCTTAAGCTCAACACCCGTAACTGCCTTGTATTGCTTGGTTTCCTGCTCGAATGCCTGTCGACTCATCGGCAGCGTTTCAGGTTCGGCATCGGTCAAAACCAATGGATAAATCTTGATTTTATCCGACCTGCTGCAATCCGCCGCCGCACCGACCGCAAACAAAACATTTGCGAAGCCAGCCATGGATTTCAATGTTTTCCAATGTAGTATCCAGCATATACGGAACGCCTGCGGTATCTAAAATATCCGCAATCAAAGCCTGAGATAAATACCCGTTAAATAAATCACCGTGATAATCCACCGTATCCAAAAGACCTATCAAATCGTATGCCTCCAGCTTTGCGGGGTTGGCGTTGGCTTCTTCCCAGCTGTTCAGGTAAAAAGTACTGCTGTCCAATTCCTTGCCGTCCGCATATCTCTGTACTTTAATCGCCTGCCGCTCCTGCAAAACCTCGTAAACGCCCTGCGGGTTGTAAATATCAAACCTCTCGTCGTCGGCGCAAACGGTGAAATTAAGCGTATTTATACTTAGTGAAGAACCTGATAAATCCAGCTGTTCCCGCATATGCCCTTCTGTCAAATCTCTGTCGCTCCAAGTGATTTTTTCACCGAATTCAATACCGGTCAGCTTAACAAATCGGTACGGCAATGAGGTTTTCTTAAAAGTGATCACGATTTTTTTGTAATCCAAAATTTTTTCGGCAACAAAAAAGGACGGCGAATTTATTTCGTAGTCCCCTGCTTTTAACAAATTGTCCTCCTCACCGTACCAGGCAATGTTTAACAAACTGCAATAATCGCCTGTCGGTTCGTAAAAGCGAAAAGTCAACCCGATAGAGGAATGAACTGCTGTCAAAAAATCAATCCGCAGTTCGGGCGGAACAGCAAAAACTCCGCTGCCGTCGCTGATAACAGTGCTCCAAAGCCCCAAGTCAAGATTTGTCGGTTGGTTCGGCAGAACCTCTCTGCTGTCGTCAAGCAGCCAATAATTATGTTCAAGGTCGCCGTAGCAAAG
>JAHZFN010000254.1:0-3554 GCA_019421315.1 Peptococcaceae bacterium
TACGCTGATTCCTCTGGGTCCGGGGCTTATCGCTTTGGGTCAGGGGGATACCAAAACCCTTTCCGATTCCTTGCTGATTGCTTTCGACACGACAATTCTCGGTTTGGTCTGTGCGGCTATCAGTTACATTATTTCCAAAATCAGAAATCGTTGGTACGAGGATTATATGGTTTCTTTGGAAGGCATTATGGAATGTATCTTAGAGGAGGCAAAAAACAATGGCTAGCAGAAATCTCCGTGGCAAGGGATTGCGGGCATATTCCAAACGCCAGGATTTTAATCCGTCGGAAGGTATTCTTAATCTGGCGGACGTTATGTTGGTTTTTGCCTGCGGTTTGATGTTGTCCCTTGTTATGAACTGGAACATTGATATTAACGTTGAAGAAGTCGATATGTCCGTCGGCAACGAAGTTGACCAGGTGGAAAATGTTGACGACAGTATGGTTGAAAGCATGAACAGCGAGGACGGTTACGAAAGAATGGGCACTCTTTACAAAGACCCCGTTACCGGTAAAATGTATATGCTGACGGAAGGCGATTAAGCGTTAGTCTGCTGTTGAATTAATATTTAAATTAATAAAAGAATAAAAAATTAAACCCCCAAAGGAGGCTTACAAAAAAATGAAAAGAAGTTTTAAATCTGTTGTTTCGTTGGTTTTGATGCTGGCGATGGTTTTCTCGATGGTAATCGGCAGCGGCTCTTTGGCTTTTGCATCTTCCAAAGATACCGAGGGTGAATTGCCCGAAAGCTTGACGGTTAACGTTAAATATAAAGATGAAACTGTAACTAGGGTTTACAAATTGGACGATATTAAAAAAATGAATTTGCAAACTGCTCGTTACAGCTATATTGACTCTTTCCCGTCTGTGGTAATTGCCGAAGCAAAAGGCGTTTACATTACCGATATTTTGGATGATATGAAGGTTGAATACAATAAATCCAATTTGTCAAAAATTGTGTTGCTCAGCGTAGATGAAGGTAGTAAAAATCTTAAATATGACGGTCTTTCAGGCTCTTATTATCCTAATCTTGCATTGGGATGCACCTTGGAAGACGGTGAACTGACTGTCAGCGATGCCGAAAAGGCATTGTCCGAAGCTGAATCTGTAGATGCAATGCTGGCTTTGGAATGTGATTGGCGTCGTGTTGACTGTGGTAAAACATTTGAGGATTCTCAAACCGAAGAGGCGAACAAAACATATTTCCGCTATATGCCCGTTGCCAATGAAAAAACTACAAAATCCGCCAATGTTACAGCTTCAAATTCTTTAAAATGGGTTTATCAAATGGATGTAACCATTGATGCAAACCTGAATCCGGATAACGACAAACCGGGTAAAGAAGACAACAACGGCGGACATAATAATAATGGCAATAACAATAATAATAATAACGGATATAAAATCCCCGATATTGCCACTGTACAGGGAACTTTGAGCGACATTGCAGGTCATTGGGCAGAAAAAGATATTTACAGAATGGTTGCTTTGGGAGCTGTCAATGGTAATCCCGACGGCACTTTTAAACCCAACGGTTCCGTTACCCGTGCCGAATTTGTTACCATGCTGATGAAATCTTTGGTTAAATGTAATCAAGGCGTTTTGGAAGGCAGCAACGGTTTTGCCGATGTTAAAGGTCATTGGGCAGAAAAATACATTGCCGCCGCAGTTGACGCAGGCATTGTAAAGGGTACTTCCGAAACAACCTTTGAACCCAACAAACAAATTACCAGACAGGAAATGTCTGTGATGATTGTCAACGCTTTGAAATTTGAAAACAAAGAGGGGGCTGTAAGCGGTGTTGACACGGACAAAATTGCCGCTTGGGCAAAAGATGCTGTTGATATTTGCAACGATTACGGTTTGATGACTTATGATAAGGAAAACAAATTCTATCCTTTGAACAATGCCACAAGAGCAGAAGCCGCAACCGTTCTCTGGAGAGCTTTTTCCACTAAAGGTTACGTTACGGAATAGTTTAAAACATCATTAATTAAATAGTATTGGTAAATTGTTTTATAGATTACTTTTACTTTGTGTACTTGCTTTCTGCTTGCCAAAGCTTGCTTTGGCAAGCAGAAATTGTATATTTTCGGTATGGATTTCAAGAAATACAGCTTGAGTAAAAATTCGAAAAAAATAAATGATTGGGTTTTCTCCGGGGTTTCTTGTAATATATAACCAAGTAATGTATAATAAACTCAGTAAAATTTCTATTCGAAAAATATAAGAAAAAAGATGGTGCAATTATGAAAAAAACAATACTTTTCTTGTCCTGCCTGCTGATGTCTTTGGTACTTTTTGCAGGCTGCGGCGGCGGCGATGTGGATACAACCGTCAACGATGACGCTGTAATTACCATTCATGGCTTGCAGGGTGAAGATTTTGACGTATCTATGGCTGAGTTAAAGGAAATGGATTCCGTTACCGAAACGGCAACGGCAACCCGTTACAACGGTGAAGAGGTTAAAGTGAAGCTGACAGGTGTTACTCTCAGCACACTGCTGGAAAAATACGGTTTCAGCCAAACTGATTTCAATACAATTCGTTTTTACGGCAGCGACGGCTATTCCATTGCTTTAGGCAGTGATATTCTTGGCAAGGATGAAATCATTATCGGTTATTATGACGACGGCAAGCCCATTGATTCTGAAAACGGTCCTTTTCGTTCAATTGTTACAGGCGAACGCGCCATGTATTGGGTGAGAATGCTGGAAAGAATTGATTTTGAAACTGGTGAAGGCGCCGAAGACCCCGATAAGATTATCTTTATCGACGAAGCCGCCAACCAAATCGGTCCTTCTGCTTATGACGGCACGGAGGATATGGCAATTACAACTCAATCTTTGGTAGATGCTTATGCCGCCGAAGAAGAAACCGATAAGGTTTATATGCTGGCAACGGACGGTTTGACCAAGGATGAACTTGCCGCCAACTTTGTCGGTGCGTATATTAAGCTGACAGGTGAAAATTCTCCCATGTTTACCTCTCCCGAGCTGTCGGAAGGTATGCACGTCAACGGTTTGGTTGTTGCTCATTACGGTAAAACAGCATTTGTTTCTTTGGCGGCGGCTTTAAGCACGGGCGATTTGACAGGTTTTGATGAATACGAAGGTGTTCCGTTCTCTGCCATTTTGAAAAAAATCGGTTCGATGGGTGCCGATGCTTACAAAATCACCGATGTGAACGGCAACAGCAACATTTATGAATTTACACAGCTGGGCAGCAGCTTGTTCTATCTTGATGAAAACGGTGAGGTTGTCTTTATTTCCGGTCAGGGCGAAGACGAACCTATGGTCGGTGTGATTTCCATTGAACCGGTGATTTGATTGGAGAATTTATGAAAAAACTTAAAAACCTTTTCTTTTTTGTTTTGGTTGCTGCCACACTGTTTTTGATACCGGCATTAGCCTTTGGAACTGTTGCCGAAGCACAGTCTTTGGCAGAAAAAGTTAAAGATTATACTTCGCTTGCGGAAGTTTCCGCAGAAAATAATAAAAATAATTCATCACTTGCGGAATTTTCCGCAGAAAATAATAAGAATAATTCATCAC
>JAHZFN010000254.1:3654-11813 GCA_019421315.1 Peptococcaceae bacterium
GGAATTTTCCGCAGAAAATAATAAGAATAATTCATCACTTGCGGAATTTTCCGCAAGTGATGGTTTTTCTTTTTTGTATTTCGGTGATGTGCAGTTTACGGATGATATGAACTCTGAATATGCTGCCTTTGGCAAAATGCTGGACGGCGCTTATGCAAAAAATCCCGAAATTGCCTTTGCCGTGTCTTGCGGTGATCTGGTGAACAACGGTCAATCCTCGGCGCAATGGACGGCTTTTTTGGAAAATACAGCTGCTTTTTTTGAAAATGTGCCTTTTTTTGCGGCGGCGGGCAATCATGAGAGCAATTCCAAAAGCGGTAAGCCGGAGCTTATGCTCAGACTTTTTGATTTTCCCGAAAACGGCCCCGGCGGTTTTAAAGAGGAATTTTATTCTTGGGAATACGGTAACTGTCATATAACGGTTTTGAATAGTTGTGTTTTTATGGGCGAACAGGAAATGACAGAAAAGGATTTTGCCGATATTAAAAATTGGCTGATTAACGATTGGCAGTCGGCAAAAACTGATTTCAAAATTGTTGTTCTGCACCACCCGCCGTATGGCGTTATGAATGATAAGACGGGACAGGCTGTTTTGGCAAATTGGTGTCCTGTTTTTGAAAAATGCGGCGTTGATTTGGTGTTGTCCGGTCATCAGCACTGCTATATGAGGACCGCCGATATAAACGGCGTAACATATGTGATCGGTAACGGCGGCAAAAAGGAATATCACGCTGTCAATACGGAAAATGCGGCGGTGTGTATTGAGAACATATCTTCATACCAGATTGTGAACATATCAAAGGATACTCTCAGCCTGACTTCATATAATGAAAATCATCAGGCTGTGGACAGCTGGCAGAAGAGTGCCGCAAAGCCGCCCGCAACGGCAAAAGGGCAGACTGTCAGGGTGTTTTTGGATGTTCTTGCGGGGATTATGCGGGGCGTTCGCTGACGGAAAATCAGTTTTTAAAATTATTGTTTTGTTAATTTACGCTCATATATAAGGAAACAGAGGTGTTTTTATGAAAAAAAATTTGATTGTGCTGCTGTTGGCTTTGCTGGCTTTTGCTGTCTGTGGCTGCGGCAATGAACAGATTTTTAATCCGTTGCTCAACGTTTGCGGCGATGTTGATAACGTATTGAGCTTTTCGGCGGCGGAAAACGATTTTTCTCAAACTGATTATACTTTTGAAGACGGCAAATACAGCGGGTATAAGCTTGCCGATATTTTGCAGGCGGCAGGTGTTAAAAGCGAGAACAGTAAAATTTACTTTATGGCTGTTGACGGCATGATGGCGGCCATAGATTATAGGGATTTGGCGGAAAATTATATTACTTTTACCGAAAAAGGCTGGGAGGCGATGAACATTGACTATCCGCCCAGCTGCAATGTTAAAGAGATGAAACAGATTGTGGTTGTTGACATGGACGAAACCCCCGATTACGGTGTCAAGGTGAATTTTGCCGATGGTACATCCGATGTTTTGACCTGCGGCGAGCTGTTGGTCGGTGACCAAATTGACGCCAGAAAAGTTGAGGGCACCAACGAAAAAGGCGGCAGGCAGGTAACGGTTATCACCACCGTAAGCGGTTTGTATATCCCCGATTATTTGGACGGCAGCGCCGATTCCTTGATTAGCTTGGGGGATGCGGACGGTAAAAGCGCATTTTATTATGCCGACGGTTATTTGAAGGCTAATGGCAATGTTATAGATTATGTTTCTGTTGAGCACAAAGAAAATATTGCTGATATTCGCAGCATAGCTTTGAAAAGCGACGAATAATCAAACAAAAAACAAAAAAGCAAATGCCACAGGTGGATAAGGCAGTATAACAAATTAAATACATCTATGGCGTTGCAATGACGGAAATAAAGGCTTTGGCAGTAAATTGTCAAAGCCTTTTTCTGTATCTTAATTTTACACATTCGTAATTTGTTTTTGTTTTTCGTATAATGAACTCACCAAATTTAAGGAGGTTCAAAAATGAAAACAATTTTTGAAAATAACGGTGGTACTTATGAAATTCAAGGCGACTATTTGTTGCCAAATCTCGCTCTACAAGATGAGGCGCAATACTCAATCGGCGTATGGGGAATGAGACACAAGCGATACTTGAAACAAAATCACAAAGTGATTTATTACAATCTTTTGACGGCAGGTAAGCTTAATTCATACCTTGCCGATATTGATAAAAGAGCAAGATTTCTGTTTGACGAAACGGTAAAATCACTTGCCGAAAAAGAAAATTTAACCGAAAAGCTCAAATCAGAAAATGCAATATTGTGGGTGCAAAAGATAAATAATATTCGCAACCGAGCGACGGAAATCGTAAACAATCAAATAATATTTTGCTGAGAAAAAGGCACAGCCGACGGAATATTTCCAGAAAGCTGTGCCTTAATCTTTTGTTATGAAGTTTTATGTAGAAACTTAGCGAGCAGACCAATTATGGACAGTTTGTCCAAATCGGTTGCTATGCTTCGTTGTATTGCAACAGCGAGCAGTGTATTTGGATAGCCACACTACCAAACACCTCGTTAGGGGCACCCTAAGACCTGACTTCAAGAATTAAATACTAGTAACTAAGTTTGTCAAATAAATTTTTATCATGTCAAATTTGTTTACTATATGATTTTCCATATATTTATAATCAGGATTCCCATCTTTATCAACCGGTAACGGAATTTTACTCTTTTCCATATCTTCTTTTTTCCACTTATCAATGAAAGCATATCTTTTACCAGCTGTTTTCAAAAGTGGAATAATAAAAAATGCCATTTCCCTATTCATTTCAAACTTTGGATATAAAACATTTACATCATCCGATGCCCAAAATATTTCGTCCTGATAAAACGCTTCACCAATAGAACCATTATAACTTAGTGTAATTGTGTTCTGAGGATGAAGATGTTCATCATTTGAGATATAAGCAGTAATTCCATTGTTGATGGCACTTGCACCTATAAATCTTATTTTGCCATCTTTCATATCAGCTTTTGTAAGTCGTTTCCCTTTTTGCACATTGAACAACTCAGATATTTGGAACAATTTCCAACTACTTATATCAAGTGTTCCTGAAATATCGGATTTCTTCGCTGACTGCAAGTCAGTCAGCGAAGAGCTGACTGCAAGTTCCAGATTTTTCATATATGATTCCATATATGAAAAATCTGGATTACCTGTTTCATCAACAGGTAATTTTATTTTTTCTGCTCCAATTGTATCTTTATTTGCCATATCGCTGTATGCATATTTTCTGCAAACAGTACGAATTACAGTAGCAATAAAATAACCATTATAAAGATTTAAGTTGGGATTGTATAGAAGAATTATAGAGCTGCCTGCACCACCTCTACCGAGAAAATCATCTTCTTGATAAAAACTACTACCATCAATCGGACTAACCGTTATGCAATTACCGGCATCCAAAATCTCGTCTTTCTTTGGTTCTAAATATTTTAAGACGCCATTATTGAAATTACCTGACGCAACAAAAGGAATATCACCATCATTATAATTTGCCTGACTACGAGCTGAAGGTCTTTTGACGGTGAATAAATCTTTTATAATAAATTCTTTCCATTGCTTTGTGTCAATTTGTTTCATTATGTACTTCCTTTCCCTTCAAAACGATAGTAATATCGCTCTCTTTAGAAGATATTTTGCTATCATACATAACCTTTTTTACCAAAGAATCGCTGAATTCTTTTACATCAATTCCTTGCTTAAACATCAAATAATCCATCATTGTTTTGGTAAAATCTTCTTCAAAAATTTCAAATGGTTTTTCTGGCATTTGATAACTCAAATGTTCAGACGGTTTTATCCATTGAACAGTATCATCACCTGACTGTTTACGAATAATATCAACCCATTTATCTTCAATGCTTTGCCATCTGTCTTTAATATCTTGTCTGCCTTGATTCTTTACGGTTTCCAAGCCGTCGTCTTCTATATAGCAAGCAAAGATTTCTTTGTCATTTTGAGGAATTCCTGCCGTAAAAATAAAGATTGATGTTGTAACTCCTTCTGAAAAAACCTTTTCCGGCAATTTTATGATTTTCTCAAGAGTACTATGTTTGAGAAGTTTTCTGCCTTTTTTGTCTTTTTCCAATTTTTTATCGGGAAGAATAAATGCACATTTGGTGTTTCTCGGTACATTCTTTAGCACATTTTCAACAATAGTTAAACAACCGTATTTTGATTCAAAAGGTGGGTTCATCAATACCTTTGTTATATTTTTCGACTTAATCCAATCGCAAGCTTCTTGCGTTCTGCTATCTAAGTGTTCCAAGTTTGTTTTGCCGTCTTTATGAATAAGCATATTTGCACAGGCAAGAGCAAATATCTCTCTGTCAAATTCAATTCCGAACAACTGACTGTCTTTAATTTTAGAGGCCTTTTTGGTATTTATTCCACCCGCTTCTTTCATCATATTACACATTGCTTTTACCAAAAAAGCACCTGAGCCGCAAGCCGCATCTAATACTTTGTCATTTTGATTAACTTCAATAAGTCGATACATAAATGATGTTATGTGATCAGGGGTAAACACCTGACCGCTTTCAGATTTCTTCTTATATCGGTTAAACTCATTAAAGAAGATACCCATAACATCTTCGCCATTCCAATGATCAGAATTGACACAATCAGAAATTTCAGAAACCCAATCAATAAAATTGTTAATCGCATCTTGATTTGTAGTGTTATTCATTTTTATTTCTGAATAAACCTCCGTAAGCAAATCAAGTTTTAAGTTTTGCTTTCTGCTTTCTTCTAATGATTTAGAAAGAGTGCTAAGTATTGAATTCTTCATCAAAGTAAAACTCATATCTTCAATTAACAATGCGCCGTATCTCTTTGCAACCAATGCACACGCAGTAAAAATCATACGATGATACAAATTTTTAATGCCAAATTCCGTATGTAGACAATCATTTATACGTTTTGTCAAATTATAAATCTGTTGTTTATCGATATTGTCTTGCGTAAAAAGTGCCAAGTAATATGATTTATTTTGAAGTACATTAGATATTTCAGTATTACAAACTTCGGTACCATTCTTGAAAACCCTTATATCTATGCCGTTATATAGTATTCCGCAGGTATTTTTGTATTTTTTACTTACTATATCGCAATTCTTAATAAGCTCATCAGCCCATTTTTGAAGAGATATATCTTCTGCCTCAGATTTAGTTTCCAAAATTATAGCCGGAATTGAGCAATCATCAGGTAGATACCATCCATCGGGTTTATCAATTACACCTTTAAAACCTAACTGATTAAATGTTGTAATTTGTCCTGTCCCTTGCTTTACATTCGCTTCAATTTTATCGAAGCCAAGTTGTATTTTAGCACTATCTCTTACTTCATCTTCTGTACGATATACAATTTTATTTGCCATTGCTATTTTCTCCGTTTCTTTCCTGATTCTTCAAGTATTCATCAGCCGCTTTGTTAAACAAATCTGCCATACTATGCATATTGTCATCATAGGCAATGGCTGCAAGTAAACGTTTTACTTTGTCAGGGTCCATACGGAATTGAACTTGTCGAGTTCGATTGGATTTACTTTCCTTAATCAAAACAGCACCTCCTATATGATATTATTAAATCTTGATTTAATGATATCATTTTTACTGCTTGATGTCAAGACATTTAACGGGTCTTAGGGTAGCCCTAAAATTACCGTTTGTATGATGTGGATATACAAACGGTCTGCTCGCTAAGTTTGTGTGTCGCAATTACAATTAAATATTTTTACAGACCCGGTCCTTCGTTTTTTGAACTTTCAAGAAACGAGGGGCTTTATTTTTTTGCAATTTTTTCATCGAGCACCCTAAATTTTAACCTCTACCGGTTCAAACAAGTAGAGGGGTAAAAATATTTTTCAAAAAAATTTCCGTCAAATCGGAACTTTTGGGTGTGCATTTCGGCAACCTTTGTCCAAATGAGTGAAGAGATAAATTTTTCTCAAAAAAAGCTGATTTGGGTGTCCGAATCAATGTCTTTTGTGCAATGAGTGAAAGGAGTTTTTATTATGGCGAAATTATCAAAACGAGCAAAACAAGAATGGGATTTCTTCATAAATCCCGAAACAGGCAGACGAACATACAACAGCCTTTGCCGAAAATGCAAAAACAAATGCAAGCAAAGCCACAAAGCTGTTGTTGTCGTTTGTCCGAATTATCAATCCAAGAGAGGTGCGAAAATCAAACTTAATCGACGCAAATTTAGTGACAGCGGTTAAAGCAATAAATCACTTTAAGAAGAAATAAAAAAGCCGTACAAAAAGAAAAATTGCCGTTTTCGGCACCTTTTTGATACAGAACGAAGGAGGTTTAGTTTGAATAAATACTTTAAGAAAAGCGAAGCGGAAAATTATGTTTTCTACAAAGTTCCGAAAGCATTGTTTACCGACCAAAAATACCGTTCGGTTTCTACCGATGCAAAAATGCTGTACGCTTTACTGCTTGACCGAATGTATTTATCCGAGAAGAACGATTGGATCGATAAACGAGGTCGTATATATCAATATTTTACGGTGAAAGAAGCTCAGGAAAAGCTGCGATTCGGACACGAAAAAATATGCAAATTGTTTTCGGAACTTGAAAAGGCGGATTTAATCACTCGCAAAAGGCAGGGTCAAGGAAAACCCAGCATTATTTATCTCAAAAAATTCCGATAATCCGATTTCTTAAATTCGGAATAACAGAAGCTATTAATACAGAGAAGAGTAAGAATATTACCGGCGGAAAAAGAAATATATAAGGAGGTCAAAATGACAAAAAACATAAACATAAATTTACTTATCCCATTTGAAAACCATCCGTTTAAGAAAAGGGACGGAATAGAACAGCGTGAATTGGTCGAAAGCATAGCACAAAACGGACTGCTTGAACCGATAACTGTGCGTTCTTTTCCGGCAGGTAAATACGAAATTATCAGCGGACACAGAAGAGTTGAAGCTTGCAAAGAATTAGGCATAACCGAAGTGCCTGCGACAATCAAAGAAATGAGCAAAGACGGGGCGATAATCGCAATGGTGGATTCAAATATTCACCGTGAACATCTGTTGCCAAGCGAAAAAGCCTTTGCCTATAAAATGAAGTTAGATGCAATTAAACATCAAGGTAAAACTACTTCCCGACAAGTTGTCGGAAAGTCAGAAAGTGCAGACAAAATTTCAAACACCGAAAGCGGCAGGCAAATACAGCGATATATCCGCTTAACATACTTAATATCCGAACTGTTAAAACTCGTTGATGATGGACGGATAGCCTTTACCCCGGCGGTTGAACTTTCATTTTTGTCTGAAAACGAACAGGAAATTTTACTTAACGAAATCGAATATGCAGACGCAACTCCGTCGCTGTCGCAAGCTCAAAGACTGCGCAAATTAAGCGAAGATGGCAACTTTTTTGTTGATACCGTCTTTGCCGTACTTAGCGAAGAAAAACCCAATCAGAAAGAACAGGTACGAATACCTGCCGACAAGCTCCGTGATATTTTGCCAAGGGGGATGGATAAACAAAAGACAGAAGATTTTATCATCAAGGCTTGCGAGCATTACAGAAAATATCTGATCAGACAGAAAAACAGAGATGAAAGATAAAGGAGATACAAATATGGACAATAATAACAAATCATTTTTCGCTCCGTTCTTTGAAGTGACCAATACGCCGTTTGTTATGAAAATGGGTAATACAACATTTGAAATTGCAACTCATTTTAATAAGAACGGCAGAGAAACCGTGTTACAACAATTTGAAGAATTGCTTACTGAAATTAAAACGTAATAAAACCACACAGTGGACATTTCGGCATTGCAAGGGTAAAATTCAAATACATTGCAATGCCCGATTGTCATTGAAAGGAGAAAATATATGACAACGAACAAAAATAATAAAGGGCAAGAAGAAAAAATCACCGCTCTGTATTGCCGTCTTTCGCAAGACGATAATTTAGACGGTGAAAGCAATTCGATTTCAAACCAAAAAGAAATATTGATGACTTATGCAAAGAAGAACGGATACTTACATCCTAGATTTTTTGTTGATGACGGAATAAGCGGCACGACTTTTGTTGAGGTAAGATAACGTAACCTTTTTTGCAGAGGGTGTTATCTTACCTCTTTTTGATGTATGTTAGATAGCA
>JAHZFN010000255.1 GCA_019421315.1 Peptococcaceae bacterium
CGGGTGCCGCAGGTCATGAAAACGGAAATGGTGTATATCTAAATCTTTTAAAACTTTGCTGAAACGGCTGCTGATCACATTGGGGTTTAATTCAATCAAATCTTTGCCTGTATTCTTTTTGTCTTTAATAATTGCTATAACTGCCTTGGGCAATTCTATTGTCCTTTTTGACGATGTTGTTTTGGTAGTTTTTTTGCACCATTGGTTTTCTGCATTTTTAACGATTGCCTTGTTGATTGTTACCGTATTTTCATCAAAATTAAAATCGTCATATGTTAAAGCGGCAATTTCTGAACGGCGCAAACCGCCGCAGACGGCAAGCAAAACAGGGACTTCTATTTCAGTATCTTTAATGTATTCTAAAATTCGCCTGATTGTGTTGTTGTCGGGAATGTCAATATCGGGGCGGACTTTTTGCGGCAGTGTTGTATCCAACTTGAAATCGGGATAAAACATATTTAAAGTTGATGAAAGCAGTCCGTGTATGTTTGCGACGCTTTTCGGAGAATATGACGCAGCGGCATGATTAATTGATACTTGTATTGCATTTTGGTCTAAATCACAAAGTTTAGTGTTTTTAATGCTTTGTAATGTGTTGCGGTGGATTTGCCAATAACCACGGATTGTAGCCGGCGATAAAACATTCTCTTTGGAGCGTATATATTTTTCCATTGCTTCACCAACGGTCATGTTTTCCGGTTTGTTTTTTTCTCTCTTTTTCAGTTTATAATCGGCGGCAAGAAATTCTGCTTCTTTTTTGGTTTCTGCTGTAAAGGATTTTCTATAAATTTTGCCGTTTTCGTCCGTATAGTCGTATACTTGTATTCTCCAGCGCCCCGATGGAAGTTTCTTAGCTTTTGCCATAATAAAAAGCACTCCTTTCTATATTTAGCGAAAATTAACTTTTTTTGTCAATATGTTGTGATTTTTGTTTATTGGATACAATATATGGTGGGTGTTCAAAATGCGTTTTTTGGTGTATAATAAATATAGGAGATTGAATGTAAAGGAGGCACAAACATGGCAACCGGAAGTATTTATTCAAACGTGAATATTAAAGGAAAGAAAGCAGTAACTAAGTTTGTGAACGCCTTTGAAAATGCACAAGGGAAGAAAAGCAAGGTTGTTGCTCAGTCTAAAAAATATTCAGAAGTTAAAAGAGAAGATATAAAAAAATTTTTTGGGGTATAAGAATGAGTGGCTATAATATAATTAGGCTTTCGGATATTGTTACGGAACTCGGAGAGGAAAAGGCGTTGTCTATCCTCTCTGATTTTTCTTGTCCGGTAAACCCTGATATCGAGAATTTTTTAAAATCATCTGCAATTACTTTGGGGAAACAGCGAGTATCTGTTACATATTTGATTTTTACATCATTTAAAAAACAAGATGTTTTAATTGGTTATTTTACTCTTTGCAATAAAACTATAGTTTTGCATAAAAGCAAATTAAGCAATAATCTGTCTAAAAAAATAAATAAATTTGCTACTTATGATATGGACCGAAAAGGGTATGTGTTGTCTGCTCCTTTGATAGCACAAATCGGTAAAAATTTTAACAATAACTATAACAGCCTTATATCCGGCGATGAATTGTTAAAAATTGCCATAGAAAAAGTCTCAGAGGGGCAAAAAATATTAGGTGGCAAAATTGTATACTTAGAATGTGAAGATATACCATTTTTGATTGACTTTTATTCTGATAATGGTTTTTGTGAATTTGATAAGCGTCATCTCAAAACCGAAGAACAATGTCATTTGAACACGCCGTATTTAGTTCAAATGTTAAAATATTTACGTTAAAAAATAAAAAGCACTCTTAATTTTGGGTATTGAAAATTAAGAGTGCTTTATGATATACTGTAATTGAAGTTTGTGTGTATATCACTATATGCACTCTTTATGTTAAGTCCTCATCTTGCGCCAACAAGATGGGGGCTTTTTTATTTAGTTATTTTATATAGGTTAAATTAATAGCCCACGGCGGATACTCCGTATTCTGCCTGTTCGGCAGTGAAGCCTTCAAATTCCAATTGATCGATAAGACCTTGTCTTGAAAAAGATGATACGTTGAGATATTCTTGCGCTTTTCGCGCTGCTTGTTCGTTCCAATCTGCACCGCAGTTATCAACTGCGTATGTAACATCGGCGTCTTCAAAGCCTTCAAATTTTAATTGTTTAACTAAACCGTCATAAGAAAAGCCGGAAAATTCCAAATAAGATTTTGCTTTGTTCAAGGCGTTTTTCTGACCAATAGTAACACTTGGTTCTTCGGTTTGCGTTTCTTCCGTGGTTGCTGTTGTTTCTTGTTCCTCTGCTTGTGTATCCGCCGTACCATCAGTACTATCAGTTTGGCTGGATTGGTTTCCTAAATTACCGCCGATACCTATAACAAGTACAATGATTATCAGCCAGAACCACCATTTTTTGTAAACGGGTTTCTTTGTTTGAGTTTCTTGTACCTGTTCGTTTGTTGTTTTTTCCTTTGTCATAATTACCACTCCTAATCAATAAAATTTTTATGTAAATTTTAATTACATACTACCGTTTTGTTTATCGAAAACACACCTTACAAGGCTCATATCCTGCCCGAATTGCTTCATCAAGCGAGAGAGATATAGTATTCGTTTTATATTCTACATATTGACAATCCTGCTTATGATATTTTCTGCCTGATTTTGTTACCAATACTTCTTCGCTGTTGTCGTCCGTTTTGGTGATCAGAACTCCCGAAATATTTTTGCTAATGTTTTCGTCTGCCGCACTGCTGTACTGCGCCGTTGGTGGCGGTTCTGCAGTTTGGTTTTGACTGTCTGCAAAAAGCCAGCCGCCGCCGAGAACAATGGCAGCAAGCAAAGCGACGGAAAGCGCAAGCTTTTTGCGGCGTGTCGTTTTCAGCAGGCATTTTGCAAAGTAGTTTGCTTCGTTTTCCTGCGGCGTTTCGTCGGCAAAAATTCTTTTATGCTTCAGCACAACGTGTCCCAAGGCGTGAGCCAAAAGATGCCTTGCTGTGGGTTCGTCCATTTTGTTTGTAATACAAATTATATGTTCGTTCAAATCGACAAACTCGGCGGTCGGCGATAGGTTTTCAGTGTCATAAACAACGCTGTACCCCAAACTGTTGGCATAATACGTCATGCTGTCAAGGGTTGCGGAGCCGATGAACTTTTTGATACGTGCGGCTTGCTTTCTAATTTGATATTGCTCCATTTAAGTCTCCTCCATAGAATTATTTTTTTATTCCGACAAAATTCGTCAAGATATTAAATTAATTCTATGAAATGTCGCAAAATCTTCTATATATTATTCAT
>JAHZFN010000256.1:0-7494 GCA_019421315.1 Peptococcaceae bacterium
CCCGGATGCTTCAACAAAGAAGCTTGGGATTTCAATTACGGCAAGGAATTTACCGTGGAAACAGAAAACGAAGTTTTGCGAGCGTTGGAACCCAACTACATCAAAGGGCTTTCTCTTTTGGGCGGCGAACCTTTTGAGCCTGCCAACCAGCGGGGGCTTTTACCTTTGCTCCGCAAGGTCAAAGCTCGTTTTCCGCAAAAAGACATTTGGTGTTATTCGGGAAATTCCTTCGACAAGGAAATCCTGGCAAAAATGCTGCCCAACCATAAGGAAACCGCCGAATTTTTGTCCTACATCGACATTTTGGTGGACGGCGAATTTTTGGAGGCGGAAAAAAATCCCGCACTGCGTTTCCGAGGCTCCGGCAACCAACGCATAATCGAAGTGCAAAAGTCCTTGCAAGCAGGCAGAATTGTGCTTTGGGATTTAAACACAGGGTTATAGCAGATTATAAATTAAATATATTAAGGAGACAGTAAAAAGCATGACAACAATCAACATAAAAAAATTAGACCCCAACGCCAAAATTCCCACTTTCGGTTCGGAATTTGCCGCAGGCTTTGACCTTTACGCCTGCAACACAGACCCCATCATTATCCCCGCAGGACAAACGGTGCTTATGCACACAGGTCTGGCAATGGAAATCCCCGTCGGCTACGGCGGTTTTGTTTACGCCAGAAGCGGTCTTGCCACCAAAAAAGGTCTGGCGCCCGCCAACAAGGTAGGCGTAATTGATGCCGATTACCGCGGCGAAATCATGGTGGCTCTGCATAACCAAAGCAGCACCGACCAAACTGTGGATGCAGGCGAACGCATCGCCCAAATGGTAATTGCGCCTTTTTTGAAAGTAGATTTCAACGAAACGGCAGAGCTGAACGACACAGTCAGAGGCGCAGGCGGCTTCGGCTCAACGGGAAATAAATAAAAATCAGGTTAATTTCAAATTCAAAATACCATCGCAAAGCGATGGTATTTTTTGTTTATTCATAATACTTTAAACACGATACTTTACATAAGACAATACTAAATAATTTTGTATTTTTATAAGGCAATTCATTGTATGTTAAATACAGCAGGAATTTATTGCGGTAACCCGAAAAAGATTATAAAAACACAAAAAACCCCTCTTGGCTCCAACAAAGAAAGGTTTTTTGTGAAAACTAATTTGATCAAACTTTTTCGGTAAGGAGTTTGATACTTTTGAATTAAGCACGGCAGTTTTTAAGGCTGCCGTGCTTAAAATTTAATCTTGATTATATCAGCACATTAATTGCGACAACTCAGCATTGCGCAGCTTATCCAGCCTGCAATATCCCAAACCGCTTTTTCAGCGGGCTTAGAAGCAAGCTTATCAGCCTGCTGAATCAGTCTTCCATTTCGGAAGCGTACTTAATACCTGCAACGATAGCAGCATAACCTGTGCAGCGGCAGTAGTTACCGCGCATAAAGTCTCTGATTTCCAACTCTGTGGGTTTGGGGTTCTTTTTCAGAAGAGCAGTACCTGCAACTGCCATACCGGGAGAGCAGAAACCGCATTGAATAGCATCTTTGGCGATAAGACCTTTTTGAACTTTGTTCAATTCGCCGTTTTTAGCCAAACCTTCGGAAGTTGTGATGTTCCAGCCGTCAGCTGCAACTGCGGGAACCATGCAGGCAAGATAAAGCTCGTCATCTTTCAGGATGGAACAAGCGCCGCATTCGGCAATGCCGCAGCCGTATTTTGTACCGGTCAGATAACATTTATCTCTCAGAACGGAAAGCAAAAGTTCGTTGCTTTCTACCAATAAATCATATTTTCTACCGTTTACGGTCAAAGTAATAGCGTGTTTGGACATTAGAATTCACCTCCGGCACGTTTCATAGCATCTGTCAAAACGTCAACTACCAAAACTTTTGCAACTTTCTTTCTGTAATCGGCTGTGGAACGATTGTCATCAATGGGGTTGATGGCATCGGAAACTTTTTGACCGATTTCAGCGAACAATTCTTCGCTTACTTCTTTGCCAACCATTTCTTTGGCGATTTCGCACATGCACAGAGGAGTTACAGCAACAGCACCCATAGCCAAGCGGGCGTCTTTAACGGTTTTGCCGTCAAGAACCAAAGCGGCTGTGCAGGATACTTTTGCAATGTCAGGTTTTACACGGGTGATTTTTTTGAAAGCAGCGCCGCCTTCGGGAGCAGGCAAAATAACGCTTACCAGCATTTCGTCTGCATTGAGAGCGGTTTTGCCCAAGCCTGTGAAGAAATCATGAATGTCGATGATTCTTTCGCCGGCTTTGGAAACTGCTTTAACCTTTGCACCGTAAACCATGCAGGGACCGGCTGTATCGGCAACGGGAGAAGCGTTGCAGAGGTTACCGCCGATTGTACCCATGTTACGAACTGCGATGGAAGCCATTGCGTGCAGAGCATCTTCCAAAGCAACATATTTTTCTTTGATAACAGGGTTATCTTCGATGTGGGAAAGTTTTGCCAAAGCACCGATTTCAACGGAACCGTCAGCCAATTCTTTGACTTCGGTCAGTTCGGGGATGGCTTTTGCATCCAGCATGGTATCTATTTCAATGGGAGCACCGGTTTTCAATTTAACAATCAAATCTGTGCCGCCTGCCAGAATTTTAACGTTTTTGTGGCTTGCCAAAACATCAAGGGCTTCAGCCAATGTGGCAGGTTTTACATAATTAAAATGAACCGGCATAATTCTTGTATTCATTATAATTTCACCTCTTTAAAAATTCCGTTAATCAAGTAACTTACGCATTTTTAGCTTGTTCTTCCAAAGCTTTCAAAACTTTTTCGGGAGTAATGGGTATTTCGTGGAAACGAATACCGATTGCATTGTAAATAGCGTTGCTGATGGAAGAAGCAACAGATGCCAGAGCAGCTTCACCGCAGCCTTTAGCACCAAACGGACCGGAAGGTTCGTAAATATCGCAGAGGCGAACCATTGTATTTTCAAGAGTAGGCATTTCGTAAGAAGTCATAGTTTTGTAGTCAACCATCAAACCATGGCAGGCAACTTGACCGTCTCTTTGATCCATCTTCAAGTCTTCAACCAATGCATAACCCAAACCGCGGTTGAATGCACCGATCAACTGACCTTCCAGAAGCTGCGGGTTGATAGGAGTACCGGAATCGCCGTACAGCAAAACTCTTTCCAGTTTAACCTGACCGGTATATGTATCAACTTCAACTTCAACAAAGTGAGTTACGAAGCAAGGAGGACAGTTTTTCTGACGATAGGAGTCAGCGTAGCAAATTGTACCCCAGCTGTAGTTTTTAGCGTATTCAGCAATTTCACCGATAGTCATGTGTTTTTCGGGATAACCGACAGCGTAAACAACGCCTTGACCCAATTCTTCATCACGGTAGATGTCAAGTTCGGTGGGATGTTCAAGCATAATTCTGCCTGCAACTTCCAAAAGTTTTTCTCTGACTTTTTTGGCTACATACATGATTGCAGCACCGCCGCAGTATGTACCGCGGGTTGCGTGTGTACAAATATCAAAACCTGTGTTTCTTGTATCGGTGGGAGAAAGTTCAACTTTGTCGAACGGAATTTGCAGAACGTCTGCGGCAATTTTAGCAGCAACTTCCCAGGTGCCGCCGCCGTGGTCCATCAAAGGAGAAACGATGTCGCAGGAACCGTCTTCGTTGATTTTGATGAAAGCTGTGGAATAGTCGATAACTTCGCCTTCTTTGGGGCCGCCTGTACCGGATGTATGGAAACCACGAGCTACGCCGATACCTTTGCGGTAACGACCTGTTTTTTCAGTGTAGGGTTTTCTTTCGTCGAAGCCGAAGATTTTGCGGCCTTCAACCAAAGATTCATGAACACCGCAGGTTTTGATGATGGAACGGATTGTGGGACCTTGACCCCAGAATTCGTCGCCGACACCGCGGTAGTTTTTCAGGCGGAATTCAATGGGATCCCAGCCTCTTTCGTTAGCAATTTCGTCAATCATTTGTTCAATGGCGAAATTGATTTGAGGGTTACCGTAACCCTGCATAGCGCAGCAAGGAACATTGTTTGTATAAACGGCTGTACCGTTGAAACGAATGTTGTTGCCGTATTTATAAAGAGAAGCAAACCAACCTGCTGTACAACCCATGTATGCCAAAGGTTGAATCTGGTGAGCGCCGAAGTCGATCAAAGCGTCAACAGATGCAGATGTGATTGTCATATCGTCATTAACACCCAATTTAACGTCAAAGATGGTAGGATATTTGTTGTGGCTGTAGAAGTCGTCTTCACGGGAAGAAACTAATTTAACAGGACGTTTGGCTTTGAATGCCAAGCAAGCACAGATAGGAACAACTGTGTTCATTTGAATGGAGGAACCGAAAGAACCGCCCAAAGCGATTTTTTTGATATTAACTTTGGAATAAGGCAAATCCAAAAGTCTGGAAATCAAAGCACGGCTGCCGTGGATAGCCTGAGATGTGGACCAAACTTCGATACCGCCGTCCTGAGTGGGAACGGAAACGGCACATTTGGTTTCCAGCTGGTTGTGATAAATTCTGTTGATTTCGTAATGACCTTCGTAAACTTTGTCGGATTCCGCCAAAGCTTCGTCAACGTTACCTTCGTCGATAAAACGGGTAATACCGATGTTGTTTTTGATTTCAATTTCTTCTTTATCGTAGAAGATTTTGTCAAACAACTGAGGTGCGCCGTCTTTAATTGCTTCGTTGGGATCCAAAACGAAAGGCAAAACTTCATATTCGATGTCTACCAATTTTGCCAATTCGTAAGCTTTTTCTTCTGTGTCGGCTGCAACGGCTGCAACGGGTTCGCCGTAATGACGAACTTTGTCTTTGGGAAGAACGGTTCTGTCGCGCAGGGTTGCCGCAGGAACGGAAACCTGTCTTTCGTTGTAAAGATACATGCTGCAATCTTCTGCAGTCAAAACAACAGCGCCGGCTTCAACAGCTTTGGCAGGATCTACCTTCAAAATTTTGGCATGAGCATGGGGGCTTCTGATCAGAACTGCCCACATCATGTCATGAACGTCGATGTCAGACGCATATTTCTGAGCGCCTGTTACTTTGGCAACACCGTCTTTAACCATCTTGTGTTTCATCTCCTTGTTTAATTTCAATCTAATTAGTTTCGGTTTTCAAAAAAAATTGTTTACTTAGATTTTTTATAAACTGCCAATTGAACAAAGGAAATGCCGACGATGTGCTTTATATTTGTCATTTGCCGAGATTAACCCTTGCCATTGGCATGAATTTCTGTTAAGCGGATAAAATCCTCTTCTCTGTCCATATCCCAGAGAATGGATTCATCCTCCACTGCCAAATTTTCCGCCTCATGTTGGTGACACCGCAAAAAACTGCGCAGACCCATTTCCTGTTCTTTAGTTAAAATTTCTTCAATTAAATCCACGCTGAGCAAAGGCGGATGACCGCGCTTTTCTCCGTAAACAGGATAAATTATTCGGTTTTTTGCGTTTTTGCCGTTTTGCCAAAAATCCATCAGCTCCGTAAAAACAGCTTGATCTACCAAGGGATAATCCACAGGCAGCATGAAAAAGCCTTCGTTGTGCAAATTGACAACAGAAACCCCGGCCTGTACGGAAGTGTACATGCCTTCGGCATAAACAGGGTTATACTTAATTTTGACCGTTTGTCGAATTTCCGCAGGTAAAGTCTGCAAATGCTGCTCGATTTCAGCATGGCGATATCCGACAACAACAATGATTTCCTTTAAGCCGGCTCGGTAAAAAGCGTTTACCAACCTGCCGACTGCAGGAACCCCGCCGATTTCCAGCAACGGTTTAAAATCATGCATCCTGGAAGAAAATCCCGCCGATAAGATAACGGCAGAAAATTCTTTATTCATTTTTTAAAACACCTTTCGAAATATGTTTAAAAGCGAAAAGAGAATTCACATCTCCTTGTCTGTTTCCAGTCTATCATAAGCCGAAAACAATATCCAATAAATAAAACTTATGCTTTTTTCGACAACAAAAAATATATTTATTATTTTTCAAAGAATAATTTATTTTTGGAATTTATCCTTGATTTTTCATAAAATCATTTTGCCTGCTAAAAGCGCTGCCGTCGTAAAAAAATTATTTTTTTTGCCGCCCTTATTATTCTGCGCTAGTATAATTTACCTGCTAAAATAGTTAATTTCTCCAAAATATAAAACTTTTTTAAGTTTTTGCGGTGGTTTATAAATCTCATTTATATCTCCTGTAAGATATATAAATTCAGCAATTATCCTTACCAAATAAAAATATTCACAAGAATATTGTTATTTAGTTTTTTTGCTGCTTTTTTAAGAATACTGTATTTCAAAGTCAAATCCGCCATCATATTTTTATCAAAAAGTGACATGACCGTGAACAAAAAGTCATGTTTTCGACAAAACAACACTGCGCATTGCCGATAAACAAAATTTTTGCATTGCGCCCCATTCGTATTGACTTGCGGCACAATAAAGGTTACAATCTTATCATAGCGATTTTATCATAGCGATTTTATAGTTTCATATTTAATATTGTAATTCAAAACAACTTGAATTCGAATAAATTTTCTTTAATTTTTAATTGGAGTGAAAAAAATGACAGAACCTTTGGCAAAAACAACAGAGCAAACGGCAGAAGAAATCACCGCCGCCAAACAGGCGTATCTTGACAAGCTGCTGCAAGTATACAACAAAATTTTTGAGATGGAAAAAATCACCGACAGCGAAATCGGTTTGACGGAAACCGCCCATTATATGCAGTCGGCAAAAAAAGCCTTCATGCGCGCCGAACGCCATGAATATGTTTTCATCTACGATGTAAAAAATCTGAGCAAGGAGCTTTTTGTGCAAATTCGCGACGATGCGCTGGAAAAAGGTTTGGCAAAAATTCAGCCGACAAAAGGTTACCTTTCCTCTTTTATCACAACGGTGATTTTGACAGAACAAATAGACGAAGAAGCCAAACCCCTGATTGAACTGCACAGATACATGAAAAATTTGAAGCGGAAAAAGATGGGCTATGCCAACCAAAGAATCTGCGCCGTGGTTTTTGCCGACAGCTCCGCCGTATACAGCAAAGACTGCAAGGAACTGGGTGTTTTTTTGGAAAATTTCTTTACGGCAGAATTTGAAAACAACGAAGATGCACCTCTTGCTGAAGAAAGCCAAGAGCAAAGCATGGATTAACCTGTTTTTGCGGCAAACGCCGCCGAAACGCCAAATATACTGCAAAATTTCAAGAAAAAACATAAAAAAACTAACGAAATGTAATTATTTATCAATAACCGCTTGACAAAAGCGGCAAACAGATTTATAATTTATTTGTTACTGAAAAGAGTAACGAAAAACTGAATACGGGCTTTGGTGCAGATTTTATCTGTTAAAAGGGAATCAGGTGAAAATCCTGAGCAATCCTGTTGCCGTATGGAACAGTCGGTTTCTCGCTTTTTAAGCAGCCATTGGGAATATCCCGAGAAGGCGAAATTCGATGCTGATGTCCGAGCCGGAATCCC
>JAHZFN010000256.1:7555-19123 GCA_019421315.1 Peptococcaceae bacterium
GCCTATCAGCCGCAAAAAGCTGATTACTTTGTCTTCACAGTGAATGGAGAGCTCAGTAGATACATAAAGGTTTACTTTAAATCTTGTTTGTTATGCTCCCGTTTGTGTGAACGGGAGCTTTTTTGTTTGCTCCGCAGGCAATTTTTATCATATATTTTTTATTAAATCCGAAACCACCAACTTCCAATTAAATATATAATACAAGCTGAAAAAACATCCTCTTCCTCAAGGATGTTTTTTCTCGTTTAAAATGACCTTGCCTGCAAGCCAAACAAAAAATTTGCAGAAAAAACACTCTGCCTATTGCGGTTTTACCGAATTTTGTTTATACTTACAGCAGATCACAGCCAACAGCGACAATACTTGATAAATATCTAAAATTTCGTGAGAGACAAAAATTAAAAATCAAAAAGAGGTTCTAAAGAATGGAAAATTGGTTTACAACAACAAAAATAGATAAATCAACCTATATCATCAGCGAAAGCAAACATTGGGAAGAAACCCACTGCTATCTGGTTTTGGGCAGGGAAAAAGCCGCCCTGATTGATACCGGCATGGGCTTTGCAGACATCAAAAAGGCGGCGGAAGATCTGACCGACCTGCCGATAACCGTCCTCACATCCCACGCTCATTGGGATCACATCGGCGGGCACAAGCTTTTTGGCAAAATCGCCGTGCATGAGGCGGAACGCCCCTGGCTGGCAGAAAAATATCCCTACTCCCTGCAAAAGGTAAAGGCGGCGCTGACATCAAAGCCCAACCCTCTGCCTGCAGATTTTTCCTGGGATAATTACAGCATTTATCACCAAGAGCCGCAGATCATTCTGCACGACAGCGATGTTATTGATTTGGGCGGCAGGACGCTGACCGTTCTGCACACACCGGGGCATTCTCCGGGGCATTGTTGTTTTTACGACAGCCAAAACCAATATCTTTTTGCGGGAGATTTGCTGTACAAAGGCTGTCTGTATGTCCTTTGCCCCGACGACGGACCTTTGCAGTATCTGCAATCTCTGCAAAAAATTCAAGATTTGCAGTTAAAGCGGATTTTTACAGGGCACCACAGCTTGGAAATCGACAACAGCTTCCTGCAGCAGGTAACTGAGGCATTTTTACAGTTGCAGCAAAAAGACGAATTGAAAACGGGCAGCGGCGTTTTTGATTTCGGCGATTTTCAAATTCGCCTTTAAAAAATTCAATAAAATTTAATAAAAAACTTAAAGACAGGCGATAAAAAACGCCTGTCTTTTTTATACAAAAAAGAACAAGGCTTTTACCGCTTTGCGGTAAAAGCCTTGGAATAAATCACAAATTATTATTTAAATATTTTATTTACCGATTTTACAGGCATTCTTTGTGGGAAAGCTTGATTTTGCCTGTGGCTGGATCAATGGCGATAACTTTAACCGTCATTTCGTCGCCTTCATGGCAAACATCTTCCACTTTGGCAACACGGTGATTTTCCAGCTGGGAAATATGAACCATACCCTCTTTGCCTTTGCCGCCGAAAACGCCGGGAATAATTTCCACAAAAGCGCCGAAGTCCATAATTTTAACAACCTTGCCTGTGTAAACCTTGCCAACCTCAGGTTCTGCCACAATGGCTTTGATGATGTCCAAAGCCTGCTGACCTTTGGCGCTGTCTACACTGGCAATGAAAATTCTGCCGTCATCTTCAATGTCGATTTGGGCGCCTGTTTCTTCCACAATCTTCTTGATAACCTTGCCGCCGCTACCGATAACCTCACGGATTTTATCGGGATGTACGGAGTAGTTGATAATTCTGGGAGCATATTCGGAAAGTTCGGTGCGGGGTTTGTCGATGGCTTCCATCATTTTACCGAGAATGAAATGGCGGCCTTCTTTTGCCTGAGCCAAAGCCTGAGTTAAGATGGCACGGTTGATACCTGCAATTTTGATGTCCATCTGAATTGCTGTAACGCCTTGTTCGGTACCTGCAACCTTAAAGTCCATATCGCCCAGGAAGTCTTCCATGCCCTGAATGTCGGTTAAGATTGTAAAATCTTCGCCGTCGGAAATCAAGCCCATTGCCACACCCGAAACAGGAGCTTTGATGGGAACACCCGCCGCCATCAAAGAAAGAGTACTGCCGCAGACACTTGCCATGGAGGTGGAGCCGTTGGATTCAATGGCTTCCGAAACCAAACGCAGGCAATACGGGAATTCCTCTTCGCAGGGAATAACGGGTTCCAAAGCTCTTTCCGCCAAAGCGCCATGACCGATTTCACGGCGGCCGGGACCGCGCATGGGTCTGGTTTCGCCTACGGAATAGGGCGGGAAGTTATATTGGTGCATATAACGCTTGCTGGTTTCGGGGGAAACGCCGTCCAGGGTTTGCGCTTCGCTCATCATGCCCAATGTGCAGACATTAAGAACCTGGGTTTGACCTCTGGTAAAGAGAGCTGAACCGTGGGTGCGAGACAAAATATCAATTTCGCAGGTGATGGGACGAACTTCGTTGATGGCACGTCCGTCGATACGCAGTTTGTCTTTGGCGATCATGGTGCGGAAAACGGATTTTTCCAATTTATCAATAAAGTGGTCGATATTTTCCTGTTCTTCTTCGTATTCTTCGCCTGCAAACTCCTCTTTGATACCTGCTTTTATGCTGTCCAGATATTCTTCGCGTTCTTTTTTGGGAATTTTTTCAACGGCGCATTTTTTGATGGCAGCCGCCAATTCCTCTTTGTGAGCCAAAATTTTGGCTTCGATTTCGCCTGTTACTTCTTCTTCTGCAAAAACCTCTTTTTCTTCCGCCAAGCCCATTGCTTCGGCTTCGGTTCTGAATTCCAGAATAAAATCAACAATGCGTTTGATTTCTTCGTGAGCAAACATGATGGCGTCCAAAATAACATCTTCGGAAATTTCAGCTGCCGCAGCTTCCACCATCATAACAGCGTCTTTGGTGCCTGCAACGGTGATATGCATAACACTGTTGGCTTTTTGCTCCATGGTGGGGTTGATGACAAATTCACCGTCCACCATGCCCACAACAACGCCCGCAATGGGACCTGCCCAAGGCAGATGAGAAAGATGCAATGCGGCGCTGGCGCCGATCATTGCGGTAATTTCCGGAGGACAATCATGGTCAACGGAAAGCACTGTTGTAACAACCTGCACGTCTTTTCTGTATGCTTTGGGGAAAAGGGGACGGCAGGGACGGTCAATCAGGCGGGAATTCAAAATCGCCTTGTTGGATGCCTTGCCTTCTCTTTTAATAAAACCGCCCGGGATTTTGCCGACAGCATAAAGCTTTTCTTCATAATCCACAGTCAGCGGGAAAAAATCAATATCTCTTGCTTCTTTGGAACCGACAGCAGTAGCCAAAATGCCTGTGTCGTTATAGGTTGCGAACACGGCTCCGCTTGCCTGCTTTGCCATTCTGCCTGTTTCCAGCGTCAATGTTCTGCCGCCGATTTCCAGACTTTTTTTCAAAATTGTCATAAGTCCTCCTAAAATGTATACGTTTACCCCTTGATAAGTTTCATGATTAATATTCGACATAACATCATTATTTCCTGCCAAAACAGGTATTAATCCCGCAACATAAAAATTAATGCGGCAGTGCGTTTCGGAAAGACGAACCCGCTAAAATACAGCAGGAATTACCAAAAATAAAAAGGCTGTTTTAACAGCCTTTTTATTTTGCTTGATTATAAGCTTATTATAGATCTTAAAGTCTATTCCACAACGGTTACTCTTTCTTCGTATGCCATTTTGGCAGGTCCCGCAATTTCTTTGGCGGCAACGCCGATGGGGATAATGGTGCGGACGGTTTGATCTGCGGAAACGTTCAGCAGTTCCGCAATTTTTTCGTTCAGCTTGTCCGCCTTGGTCATGCCGTCCATCCAAACGGCGGAATAGCCCAAAGCAACAGCCGCCAGCAAAATATTTTCCACGGCGGCAGAGTAGTCCTCAACCTCAAAACACATTCCGTGAGCAACAACCTTTTTGCTCATTGCCACAACGATAACGGGAGCCGTTTTGGTTGCTGCCGTGGGCAAAATTTCGGCAATTTTCGCTCTGACTTCGGCGTTTTTCACCACAATAAAGGAAGTTGTCTGCATATTCAAACCTGAGGGCGCCATCAAAGCCGCCTCCATAATCTGTCTGATATGCTCGTCGCTGACGGGAGCCGATGCAAATTCTTCACGATAACTGTGTCTTTTTTTTACTGCTGCAAAAAAATCCATGGTTTTCCTCCTTTATTTTTGATATTAATTTTGATTTTAACTATATTTTTCTAATTCTGACGAACCGCCGCTCAACGCTTAACGGCAATCCACCTTCAAAAAAAAATTCAAAGCATTTTAAAGCAGTATTTTTGCCAGGTCGGCAACGGTTTTGCAAAAATAGGTGGGGGTTTCCGCCTGCAAAACTTCGGGCGGATTAACGCCCCAGCCGACGCCTATGCTGTCGGTTCCAGCATTTTTGCCGCAGTTGATGTCCACGGGGCTGTCGCCGACAAAAACGGCTTCCTCTGCCCGAACGCCCATTTCCCGCAGAGCCAAAAGAGCGGGTTCGGGGTCGGGTTTGTGGGTTTTCGTATCTTCAACGCCGATAATCCTTGTCAGATACGGCGCCGCCCCGATTTTTTCGCAGGACAAATCGGCGCCCCACTTCAAACGGGAGGTGGCAACGCACATCTTGACGCCCGCCTCATTCAGCTTTTGCAAAAGCTCGATAATCCCCGGAAAAGGACGGATCATCTCCGCCAGATATTTTTCCGAAAACCGCTTGGAGGTTTGCAGATATTCGTCAACCCTGCTCTCTCCCACCAGCTCCAAAGCGCATTGGTAAAGGGGCTTGCCGATACTTTTCCTCTGCTCCGCTTCGTCCCAGGGTATGCCCATCGCCCGATGAGTCAGCGCCGAGCACTTAAGAATGCAGGGAACGCTGTCGGAAAGAGTGCCGTCCAAATCAAAAATTACACCTTTATATTTCATATCGTTAATCCTAACTTTATTTTAATTACTTTATTTTAATTACTTTATTTTAATTTTTTAATGCTTCACGCCAAAACTACTCTGCTTCGGAAGCGATTTCCCGCATCGCCTTGATAACATAATCCAATTCTTCGTAGGTTGTACCTCGTCCCAAACCGAAACGCACGGCGCCTTCTTCCGTTGTACCCATGATTTTATGACCCAGCGGAGCACAGTGGAAGCCTGCCCGAACGGCAATGCCGTACTCTCTGTCCAAAACAAAAGCCAGCTGATTGGAAGAAACACCGTCCACATTGACAGCAACCAAAGAGGTTCTGGGCACGCCTACCGCAGGACCGTAAACCGTAACCCTGTCGATTTCGCTCAGACCTTTCAGCAAATATTGGGTTTTGTCCGCCAGCTCTTTCATGGTTTTTTCGACACCGATTTCGTTGAAATATTCAATGGCAGCCTTTAAGCCCGCCACACCGGGCAGGTTTACGGTACCGCATTCCAAACGGTCGGGGAAAGCGGAGGGCTGAACGCTTTCGTGGCTTTTGGAGCCTGTGCCGCCCTGCTTAACGGGGCGGATTGCCTCGGCTCGTTCGCCCACATAAAGAATACCCGTTCCCATGGGGCCGTAAAGGCTTTTATGCCCCGGAGCCGCCAAAAGGTCGATGTTCATAGCCTGAACATCAATGGGCAGAATGCCTGCGCTCTGCGCCGCATCCACCAAAAACAGCAGGTCATGCTTGCGGACAACACTGCCGATTTCCGCAATGGGCTGAATGGTGCCTGTGATATTGCTGGCATGACTGCAAACCACCATTTTGGTGTTGGGTTTAATTTGTCTTTCCACGTCTTCGGCTGTAATCAAGCCGTTTTCAGATGGAACAATCATTTCCGCCTCGATACCTTTTTCCCTTGCCATTGTCATGATGGGTCGCCAAACGGCATTATGCTCCAGCGGCGAATACAAAACGTGATCGCCAGCCTCCAAAAGTCCGTATAACGCCATATTGACACCGTCGGTGGTGTTGGCTGTGAAAATCATTCTTTGGGGATTGGTTCCGTTGAAAAATTCCGTCAAAACCTGCCTTGCCTGAAAAATCACAGTTGCCGCCTTTAACGCCATGGCATAAGCGCCTCTGCCCGGGTTGGCGCCGTATTCCGTCATCGCTTTGGTCATTTCATCAATAACCGCCTGCGGCTTGGGCCAGCTGGTGGCACCACTGTCCATATATACAAACTTGCTCATATTTCCAAAGCTCCTTAATCTCTTAATTTTCCAAAATCAATAAATACTATTTTGCCATTTCCGCCGAACGGTCGGCGCAGGCAACCATTGCTTCTTCCACAACCTGCGGCAGTTTTTCTTTGAAAACACGCACAGCCTCGGCAGTTGTGCCGCCGGGAGAAGTTACCTGAACACGCAGAGTTTCGGCGCTTTCCGTTTTTTCCGCCAGCATTTTACCGGCGCCGATTGCAGTGCAGCGCGCCAGTTTTTCCGAAACAGCGGCGGGAAGCCCCATTTTTTCGCCCACTGCCGCCATAACTTCCGTGAAATAATAGAAATAAGCGGGGCCGCTGCCTGAAACGGCGATCAAAGCATGAATGTCTTTTTCGTCAATCCAAAGGCTTTCGCCGATGGCGTTGAAAATCTGTTCGATTTTGCCTTTGTCCTGCTCCGCCAAATTCTTGCCCGCCATCAAGCCTGTTATGGCAGCCAAAACAGCGGCGGACGTGTTGGGCATGGCACGGCAAACGGCAACGCCGGGAAGAGCCTTTTCATAAGCGGCAATTTCGATACCTGCGGCGATGGCAACGACGGTTTTCGCCGCTTTCGCCTGCAAAATCAAAGGAGCGGCGTCCGCCAGCAAATCCGCCATATGCTGCGGCTTAACAGCCAAAACGATTATTTCGCCCGCTTCGATAACTTCCGCCAAAGAAGAAGCAACATGGGAATTTGTCAAATCCGCCAAAGCCTGCGCTTTTTCCGCTGCCAAATCATAAAGGTGCATATCTACGGCGTCCTTTTGGGTTTGCGCCAAGCCTCTGATGATGGCGCCCGCCATGTTGCCTGTTCCGATAAAAGAAATCTGCATTTTTGCCATATTTAATACCTCCGAAAAAAAACTGAAAAATACTATTGAAAACAATGATTTAATAAACCAAAGCAATTTGGTCAAAGCGGCTTTGCCGCCTCTTGCCTCGGCGTTGATTTTCCGCATTTTCATAATGCCGATATTTACAATACCTCAGTTTCTATTTTAGAACAAAAAAACCCGCCTTGCAACCGTATAACCGCAAATAACGCCTGCAAAGCATTAAAGTTTTTTTATTTTTTGATATAAATTAAGAATATTTTACAAAAAAAAATAAAAATAACCTACCTCAGCTGCAATTCCGCCGCATATTTCGGATTATTCAGTTATGTTTCACAAACTTATGTAATACAAATGAAATGTTTTTGATTGGTTTTCAAAATGAGTATTGACAATATGTATTACCTGTATTATAATAGCACCATAAACACGAGATATCAACAAAACTTGTATTAAATAAAAAAAACAGGAGGAATGAACTATGGCAAATTTATTTACTCTGCACGAATGTACAAAGGATTATGTTAAAATTCAAAAGAAAACCCAGGAACTGGACATCATGGTGGAAATTTCCACCAAATTTGACGATTCTCTGCGTCCCGACACCACAAGCGATTTTCTGGATCATATGATAGACACGCTAGCCTGGGGCGCCTGTCTTTCCATCGGTGTTAAGGTTGAATGCGGCAAATGGCGTTCCACCCACACCATCGCCGAAGACGTGGGCATCACCATCGGCGCAGGCTTGAAAAAAATCTTCTACGACAGACTGGGCACGGTTGGCGTCAACATTCTGGGTGTCGGCTTCGGCTGCTTGGACGAATCCTTGGCACGCTGCGTTGTCGGCGTGGAAGGCAGAAGAAACTGCTACATCGCAGTTGCCGAAGAATGCAGCGGCGGCAGACTGGAGCTGGTGGAAGATTTACGCAGTCAGGACGCCTGGAGCTTTGTGGAAGGCTTCTTCCAAGGCTTCCCCGCAACCTGCCATCTGGATCTTCTGAAAGGCCGTGACCCGCACCACGTTTGGGAAAGCGGCTGCCATGCCATGGGCGAGGCTTTGCGTTCTGCCATGGCTCCCAATCCTTGGAGAACCTCCGGCAACAATCCCTACTACGGCGAAGAAGGCATTGCCGATGCGGCTTTAATCTAACTGCATTATCTTTTCAAAGCGGTATTTGAATATTAAACCGGATATTAAACTATATAAAAAAAGGCTCCTGCGAAAATTTTCGCAGGAGCCTTTTTTTTGCTTAGTTTTTTGTTTAACAATTTTGCTTTTCAGCCGTATTGCCTATTATGTATCACCCAAACTTCTAACGAATTTTAATAATATTGAATATCCACCACAATCACCTCTGTGCCGATTTTGCAGACGGAATCCCAGGGAATGGTCAGCGGTGTCAAATCTCTTCTGCCCATGCCCCTGTCCTTTTTATGTGGCAGTATCAAGGAGCGGATTTCTCCCGTTTCACAGTCAATCACCAAATCGGAATCTCCCACCGTCCCCAAAATATCACCGTCGAAAATATTAATGATTTTTTTACCCATCAGTCGGCTTAATCTCATAATATCACCTCTATAACATCGTTACATAAATACATAAATTGCATTATTATCGGTCTTAATATCAAATTATACAACTTATTATAGAATATGAAACAAGCCGCCCCGATAGAACTTTTTTCGGGTACAAAAAATAAAAAAACAACGCCGTACCAAAAATACGGCGTTGTTTTTGATTAAATTTTCAAAATTAAATTTTCAAATCAGCACTGAATTAAGGTTTTCAGGTCGATGTCGGTTTTTTCGGCGCCAACCTGCGCCAAAACCAGCTTATCCTCCGTCAGATATTGAGCGGCAACCCTTTGCACATCCTCTTTGGTAACAGCTGTAATATCCTTGACAATGGTTTCAATGTCTCGCACCAGACCGAAAGCACTTTGACTTCTGCCCAGGCGCGCCATCACATTGCCCGTGTTTTCCAAGCCCATCAATAGACTGCACTTCATCTGAGCCTGCGCCCGTGCCAGCTCGTCGTCGGTTATACCATAGGCGATGATTTTGGCAATTTCGGCACCAATCACTTTCGCCAGCTCTCCCACATTTTTGGGACTGGTGGAACCGTAGGAATACAGCAAACCGCCTTTGACGGAGCCGCTGCTGTACGAATAAACGTTATATGTCAAGCCTCTTTTTTCCCTGACCTCTTGGAAAAGGCGGGAACACATTCCGCCGCCCAAAACGTAAGTCATAATGCTAAGCTTGTAGCTGTCGGGGTGCAAACCGCCGACACCGGGCATACCCATCATCAAATGCACCTGTTCGATGTCTTTTTTGACAAAGCCCTGACCTGCGGCAAAAATGGGAGCCTCCAAGGCGGGCTTTTGCCAACTGCCGCCCAAGCCGCCCAAATATTTTTCGGTAATTTCCACAACTTGGCTGTGTTTGACATTGCCCGCCACAACCACAATGGTCTGATCCGCCACATAAGCCCGGCGGTGATATTTTGCAATATCATCCCTTGTCATGGCGGAAACGGAATCCACCGTGCCTATAATAGGCTTGCCGTAGGTGTGGTTGGGCATAATCAAGGAATTGAAAAGATCCATCACCATATCTTCGGGGGAATCCATATACATATTGATTTCCTCCAAAACGACGCTTTTTTCTTTAGTGTATTCATCTTCGGAAAAAACGGAATTGAGGTACATATCGGAAAGCACATCAAGCCCCAAATCCAGATTTTCCGCCAACGCCTTAATATAAAAGCAGGTGTATTCCTTGGCAGTGAAGGCGTTCATACTGCCGCCGACGCTCTCCATAATTTCGGCAATTTCCGTATATGTCCTTTTTTCGGTGCCTTTAAAAAGCATATGCTCCAAAAAATGGGAAACGCCCGCCTGCTGCGGCGTTTCGTAGGCGGAGCCTGTGCCGACCCAAATGCCCGCCGTTACGGAATAAACATCCGGCATTTCTTCTGTAATAACCCTGATACCGTTTGGTAAAATATCTGTATAAAACATTTTTTATCTCCTTTATTCAGTAAATGTAAATACATATCGGGGTTATTATTCGCTTTTATCCGACAAAAATCCTTTTTATGCCGTCGGTCAATTTATGCCAAAGCAGGTAAAGCCGTCCATAATCGCCGTCCGTTTCGGCAATCAGGTTTACATACTGCAAATCTCTGCCCCCGCCGCTTAAAACGGCTGTTCCCAAAATGTCGCCTTGGCGTATGGGTTCTGCCTGCCGCCGCCAATTATATGTTACTTGCAAATTCGGCATTTGGTCTTTGGCAACGGTGTAGATGCCATTGCCGCCGCCAACCGCCCAAACACCTTTGTCTCCGCCCTCTTGCAAAGGGCAAAAACCCAGAGTCTCGCCTTTTTCGGCATATTTTATGTTGGTGAAATTTTCAATGCCGTAATTCAAAAGCCGCAGACTTTCGCCGTAGCGGTCCGGACTGTGCAAAACCACGGCAATTACGGTTCTGCCCTCTTTTGCCATGGCGCTGACCAAACAAGCGCCCGCCCTGTCCGTCGTCCCCGTTTTGACACCGATCACATATTCCGTGTTAAGCAGCTTGTTGGTGTTTTTAAAGGTTCTGGTATAATTGCCGCCCTCCATTTTGATTTGTTTGGAAGCGACAATTTCCCGAAAAATTTCCCGCCGCAGATCATTTTGGGCAATCAGCGCCAAATCATAGGCGCTGAGATAATGATTTTCCGACGGCAGTCCGTTGGTGTTGGCAAGAACTGCGTCATAGGCGCCCAAAGACTGGGCTTTCATCTCCAGCCAATGCACAAAAAGAGGTTCACTGCCCGTTACACCCTCCGCCAAAGCGTAGCAGGCGTCGTTGGCGGATTTCACCAAAGCGCCTTTCAGCAGATTTTCCAGAGTGAAAACCTCCCCCGCCTGCAAATTGGCGGAGCTTTCGCCCACTGCCGCCGCCTTGGCGCTGATTGTCGTCTGCTCCCGCAAATCCGCCGTATCCAAAACCAAAAGAGCAGTCAAAATTTTGGTGGTGCTGGCAGGCTCCTTTAGCTCATAGCCGTTTTTTTCCCAGAGAACACACCCCGTTTCGGCATCCAGCAAAATTGCCGCCGCCGCCCCAACCTGCGGTTCCGCCGCCGCCCCGGCCTGCGGATTAAGCCAAACCAAAGCGGCAAACAGCAAAAACACCGCTCCAAGCCGCCGCTTAATTTTTACTGCGTCCCTGTTTATTTTTTTTCGTACCCAATCAACCGCTTGCTTTTTTATCATAAACCCTGCCTCGTCCGTTGTTTTTATATTTCCGCCGACCGATCTTTTACACGCCGACATTTTCGCTGACCGTCAAAAATTTCAGATGCAGACCTTTCAGCTCGTTGATGATGGTTTGCAGTCCCAAATTGGTCATATCCGTCGGGTGCAGGCTGATTATACTGCCCTTTTCCGCCTTGGCAAGAACGGCGCCGATGATCGCCTCGGCGCTGACATCGTCCCAGTCCATGGAATCAACACCCGCCAGAACAAAG
>JAHZFN010000256.1:19133-22255 GCA_019421315.1 Peptococcaceae bacterium
AGAACAAAGGTCAAATCAGACTCGTTGACAGCCTTGTATATATCCTCCTCCAAAACGCCGAAGGGCGGCGAATAAAAGCGCACAGCCTCTCCCGTTATGCCGCGGATTACGGTTGTGGCTTTTTCCAACGCCGCCAGATTTTCACCGTAGTCCAAGTTGGCGGGGCTTACCGCCTCGTAGCCCGAAACGCCGATTTCACAGCCCCTCTGCCAAAGGCTCTGCGCAATATCCCCGTGGGCTTCGGCAAATTTTCCCGTCATGAAAAAAGTCGCCTTGATTTGGTTATCCTTTAAAATCTGCATGGTTTCCGCCAAAATATCAACATCGGAATTCTCGTCAACCATGAAAATCAAGCTGACACCGCCGTTTTTCGGGTTGCCCGCCTCCGTCACATACGCCAGCAGACGGGCGTTTTCCTCCAAAGAGGCCTTCACGGCGTTTTCGTCAGCTTTGCCGCTTTGCTCCCAACATGCGCCTGCGCAGACCGCAAAAAGCAGAACCGCCAAAACGACGGTAAAAAATTTTTTCTTATTATAATAAAATACTTTCATACGTCACCCCAAAACGGCAAACTGCGGCTTAGCAGCCGCATACCGATATGTAATAATAAATATGTGCAAGACAAAACTTTAGCACAATTATTTTTTTATATTTGCCATTTGCCGCCGCCCGCAATATTGCAAAATATATTCCAAAGCCAAAATAACCGTGTTAAAATTAAATTGAAATTAAAAAAACAAATTTTTTTGAAAAAAAATGAACCGAAACTCATTTCGGGGTATCTTATATACAGACGCGTCAAAAAGCTGAAACAAAGTCATAATCAAAAAGAAAGGAGGCTTTATCTATGGAAGCAATTAGCGACAGGGATTTGATAGAGACATTTTTGCAAGGCGATGCCGACGCTTTCTCGCAAATTTTTGAAAAGTATTACGGCGAAGCTCTGCGGATGGCGTACCTGATCACCAACAACAGATGTGATAGTGAATACGTTGTGCAGGACGCTTTTATCCGCTGCTACGAAAAACTGCCCTCTTTGAAAAATCCCGAAAAATTCAAATACTGGTTTTTCCGCATATTAACCAGAACGGCATGGCGTTACTGCGGCAGGCAAAAGCGCGAACAGCCCGTGTCGCAGGTTTTCGACAGCGAAATTGCCGCCGACGATAAATCCTCCTTGGAAATTCTGGCAGAGCAGGAAACCTCGTCGGAGCTGAAAGCGGCAGTTGCAAAGCTGAACCCCAAGCAGAAAACAGCGGTTGTCCTTTATTACTACAATGAATTTTCCGTCAAAGAAATTGCGGAGATTATGCATTGCACACAAGGCACCGTCAAATCCCGCCTTTTCAGCGCCAGAAAAAATTTGAGCAAAATCTTAACACCGACGAACGAGACAACCGAAAGGAGTTTTAAAAATGCGTAACGATTATTTTGACGATATGATAAAAAACACCTTAAAACGCACTGCCGACGAAATTCAAGAAAATCCATACGAAAAAAATAAGGTTATGAGCCTTATCAAAGAAAGGGAGTCTTTTAAGATGCGTAACAAACATTTTCCTAAAAAAGCCATTATTGTTATTGCGGCAATCGTTTGCCTTTCTGCCACAACGGCTCTGGCGGCAGGCGGTCAGATTGCGGGCTGGGTCAGCCATGTTACTCTGGACGAACCGACCTACGCAAGCGTTGAAGAAGTTCAGAATGCAAACGAAGATTTCGGTTTCCAACCATATTTGGTTGACGAATTTGCCAACGGCTACGCCTTTACCACAGCATACCTGACCAAAATTGATGCGCTGGACGCCGACAACAACAAAATCGGCGTTATGAAAGAAATGGACGCCACCTACAAAAATGCCGACGGTGAAAAGGTTTATTTGACAGAAAGCGTCAAACCAGCCGATTTGGTGCAGGGTGAGGACATCACCGCCTACGACGGCGAAATCACATACAACGACATCACAATCAAATACGATGTTACACCTTACAAATGCGTCAGCACCGACTATGAAATAACCGAGGAAGAACAGGCGAAAATCGATGCGGGCGAAATGCAGATTTCCGTTGACAGCGATAAACACCACGAACCCCAGTACTACGATGTATTCGCCGCCACCTGGACAATCGACGGCGTGGACTACATGATTTTCGGTTTTGATTACGACAGCAGTCTGACCGAAAGCGAGCTTTATGAAATGGCGCAGGAAATCATTGATTTGCAGCTTGCTCAATAATGCCGCTGCCTAATTAAAAATCCTACAACCGAAAATTTTTCCCGATTTTAAAATTTAATTTTAAGACCTCTTGTTCAACAGAACAAGAGGTCTTTTTGCGGGATGTCTGCGGCATAAAACCAAATTACAGCTTACAAAATTACCCTTTAAAAAAGCAGAAAAAATCAGCCGACATCAAAACCACGCTTATTGCCCGAAAAGCTCAGCGAAGTGTCGGCTGATTTGAAAAACATTATAACACGGAATAAGAAAAGCAAGCCTGCCAAGGCAAAATCACGCCGCAAAAAAAAATCACCGCAAAAAAAATCTTAATACGGCAGGTTTTGACGGCAAAAAATTGAATACTTATATATTAAATACAATATATACAAATACAAGAAAAATATCAAAAAAATTTATATAAAATATAAATCAGAAAAAAAACGCCGCCCCGCAGGCGGCGGCAAAAGAATATTGCAGCAAATTTAAAGGTGTTTGCGGACAGGTGGTGATGTTATGCCTAACATCTGGTGCCATATCCTTTTGGGTAACGAATTTGTCAGAAATTTACCCGACGACGTTAAAAAAGATATTTACGGCGGGCCCTGCCATTCGGTTTTCAAAATGGGCGCTTTGGGTCCCGATTTTTTTCTCTTTGACAACTGGAAGCATTGTTACGTCAACAGCCGACACGAGGTCAGCAGTTATCTGCACCGTAACCGTTGCAAGGACGCCCTGATGTATGCCGTAAATCAGGTTAAAAAAGACAAAGACAGGGGAATGCCCTGGTGGACGCAGGCAATCTACACGCTGGGCACCGTCAGCCATTTTGTGGCGGACGCCTCAATTCACCCAATGGTTTACAAAATTGTGCCGAAAAGCATTGCCTACCGCAATTACCACATTAAG
>JAHZFN010000256.1:22265-22845 GCA_019421315.1 Peptococcaceae bacterium
GCCAACCCTGCCGCCAGTCTGGTCATGCCCAACAACGCCAGCCACGAAATCTGCCAGTATTATTACGATTTGGTAAACGATTTTTACAAAGGCGAGCTGCGCCCCATCACCGCCGAACAAATTCTGCGTTCGTTGAAAAGTTATTTGGCGGCCTTTGAGTTTTTGCGAACCCAAGACAGTATGTATAACCTGAGCCGCGGCATTGCCTGCCTGACCTTCGGCAAGGTTCGCTTGGATTGGTTCTGGCACCCCGACCAGGTTTCCGAGGATGTGAAGAAGCATTTTGACGAACAGCAGTTTTGGCAGCTTTGCCACAACGCCATGGACATCGGCGAAAATGTGCTGCCGATGATTTGGCAGTATTGGCACGGCGCCGACAACCTGCCGGAAATTCGGGCTATGCTGCCCAAAACCAATTATCTGGGGGATTACGAAGCCTGAACCTGCTTTTAAATTAAATAAGCAACACAGCCGCCGAAGAAATTTTGGCAAAATTTCTTCGGCTTTTATTTTAAGATATTTTATTTTAAATTTTTAATTTTTAACCGATATTGCAAAGCTTTTTCTGCAAAAAGCTTTT
>JAHZFN010000257.1 GCA_019421315.1 Peptococcaceae bacterium
CCTTTTGCCCGTAGCGTTGGAATGCGGCACTGTGTATCACTGCAGCTTGGGAATAGTGTTGGGTGTGTTTGTCATGCTTTTGATCGACAAATGCTTTTTTGCCCATCATCATTTTAAGAATATAACAGTTGACCAAAATTATCTGAAGATAGGTCTTTTTATCGCCGCCAGTGTGGCTCTGCACAATCTGCCTGAGGGCTTTGCGTTGGGCGCAGGCTATGAAGTGGCGCCGGAGCTTGGTTTGACATTTGCTTTTGCCATTGCTCTGCACAATATTCCCGAAGGCATAAGCATAGGCGCACCTTTAAAACTGGCAAAGCTGAACTCGCTGTATATACTGCTGATTGCTTTGGCAGTTGGTCTTTTCACATTGGTGGGGACTGTGATAAGCTTTGCGTTCACCGATATGACAGGCGGCTTTTTGTCGGTTTCCATGGGCTTTTCCGCAGGCTCCATGCTGTATATCGTCAGCGACGAGCTGATTCCCGAAGGTCATAAAAATCACCCAACCCGGGCTAATATAGGCTTTTTCCTCGGTTTTTTGCTGATGTTTGCCATTTCCTATCTCGGTTAAATGCGGCGAAAATGCAGGCGTTTATATTTTATAATAATAATTAATCTGTTTGAAAATTAAGAAATAATATAATGGCTAAAAAGGTATTTATATGATAAAATATAATGAGGAGAGTTTATCTCCTCCTTTTTTAATTGTTTGAATTATTGTTTGCAGTTAGATTGGTCATTTGCTGATTAAAAAAAATATTGCAGTAAAGTTATAAAAGATTTGAAAACCCATTGTTTTGAACGGAGGTAACATGGCTTTAAAAGGAGATAAAATCAGCGGCAACACAAAAGGCATTTCCGATTTTTGGCTTGAACAGCTGGAAATGCTTTCGGATATTTACGTTCCCAAAGACAAGCTTTTTTCGGAGGAATTGGCTTTGGCGATGGCGGTGATAACCCAAAATTTGGGCTGTGAAATCTGTGTTTACATTGACCGCCACGGCACAATCGTACATACGGGTGTGGGCGACAAGCACTCCGTCAGCTTGGAAAATTTGGCAAAAAGAGAGGCTCAGCACCATCTTTCGGGTCTGCGCTGTATCCACACTCATCCCAACGGCGACGGCAGCTTGAGTATGGTGGATTTGACGGCAATGCCAAATTTGAAATTTGATGCCATGGTGGCG
>JAHZFN010000258.1 GCA_019421315.1 Peptococcaceae bacterium
CAAAGACAGGGACAAAATGCTTACCATAACGCTTTTTCTTTTCGTTTGATTTTCTGACATAAAAACACTCTCCTAATTATATTAACTTTTCAAATTATTTTAAGCTGTAAACGCAAGAAAAAAATGCGTAAGTCCGTCCGGACTTACGCATTTTCTGCAACTCAACTTAATTATATTATAACAAATTCCTTTTGAAATTTCAACTTTTTTTAAGCAAATTTTATTTTCAACAAAACCCAAAACTACATAATTATATACTATTATATACTATTATATATCACTTATATATCAATTATATATTAATATTGACAGTCGTTTTGCGGCTTGGCGTTTTGGCGCTTTAAACAGAAACGGCTTTAATCGGCATACTGCACAACCGCCTGCATAACCTTGGAAGCAACTGCGCCCGCTGTTTTGCTGCCACTGTTGCCGCCTTCCAAATAAACGACAAAAGCATAAGGATACTGCTCATTATCACAGAATCCCACAAACCAGGCGTTGTTGTTTTCCGCATGGTCGGACTGCGCCGTACCCGATTTGGCGCCTGCGTCCAAATTGGGGAATTTGCCGCTGCCATAGTTGTTGGCAACGTTGTCTTTCATCATGGCGCTCAGTTTCTCAGATGTGGTTTCCGACAAAAAGCGGTCTGTGTTATGCTTAAGATAAACGCTGGTGGGAATGCCGACCGAGGTTTTAACTTTGGAAATAATCTGCGGAACGGCAGCTTCGCCGCCGTTGGCGATGGCTCCTGCATAAATCATCAAAGCGCAGGGGTTAACCATGTCGTTGCCCTGCCCGACGCCCGACCATGCCAGTTTATTTTCATCTGTATTAAAATCGAATGTGGACGGCGCCGTGGCAATACCGTTAATGGAATATTGGTTGGTAAGACCGACTTTATCCACATATTCCGCCATAATATCGGAACCCAATTCCGCCGCCAGCTGCCCGAAGGTGCAGTTGCAGGAAACAGTAAGAGCTTTGCCCAAATCCAAAGTTCCGTGCGCCGAGGTGCAGGTTACAACATTGTCGCCAATCTGTACGGAGCCTGTACATTCAAAGGTTCGGCTCTGCACATCGCTGATATTATCCAAAGCGGCAGCAGCCGTAACCAGCTTAAATGTAGAGCCGGGAATAAAGGTTGAGGAAAACAAATTATTGAGATATGCTCCCTTATATTCGTTGTCATCAGTGATTTCGGGCGGATTTTTCGGGTCGTAGGACGGGGCGCTGACCATGCAGATAATCTCGCCCGTTTTGTAATTATAAACACCTACCGTACCGTTCAAACCAGCCATAGCGTCATACGCCACGGCGCAGACATCGGCGTCAACAGTTAAAAACAAATCTCGACCGCCCGAAAAGGAGGTTTTGGCACCTGTCAAAAAATTATAGCCTGTAATTTTGTTGGCGAAAACCGAAACGGCACCGGTGCCGATCATGCCGCCGGGGTCGCCCACTGCGTGCAGTGTCGCCTTGCGCACCGCTGCGCTGTCGTTGTAAATCCAGTCGCCGCCGTTTGTATCCACCAAAACGTCGCCGTCTTTATCCAAAACCCGCCCTTTGTTCAGCATACCGTTTGTATAAAGATGGCGGTTGGCAGCAAAGGAAATCCAATCATCGGCAGAGGTTACGTATTTATACAGGAAAAATCCCGTTCCTCCCACCAAAAGCAAGGCAATGAGCAAACAAATAAATGTACGGAATGTAATTTTTTTCATTATCTCTTGCCTCCTTGTTTTTTGCTTTTCAGCAGACTTTCTATGTAATCTTCGTTTGTAAGCATATTTTCGTCCACATCATTAACAGGAGTTTCCGAATGTCTGTACGGATTATTGAAATTTTGATTTTCAAAAGGATTTTTCTGCCTGTTAGCCGCATTGGGATCAAAACGCACCTTTTTGGCGTTATCACGGTTTAATTTTTCATATTGATATTGGTCTTGGTACTGATTAGACTGCCAATATGAATTATTTTGCCCGTAACTGCCGTTGGGATTGTTTTGGTTATTGTTATAATCACCGAAAACATTTTTTGTATTATCGCCGATTGCGGTCTGTTTGAAAATATCTAAATTCCGATAATTATTATTCTGTGAGTTATTGTTTTGATAGTTACTGTCGAACTTATTTCCGTCAGATCGTCTGCGGCTTTCCGCCTTGGGCGGCGACACCATCGCCTCCAAATCTGCTGCGCTGACATTCCTGCCTTGATACGAATTGCCGTCACCACCAAAAACGGAACCTCTGCCGCCGCCCATGTAAGGCGGTGCAGTCGGCGGCACCTCAGGCGGCATATGAGGTGAAACTGTCGGCGGAACAGCAGGCGTCGGCGGCGCCTTGGGCATAACAACGCCCTGATCGCCCGCATCGCCGCCATTTTTGCCGGGGCGGCGGAATTTATTTTTCTTGCTCAGATTGCTGACATAATCGTCATCTTGCAGTAGATTTTCGTCAACGTTTACCACAACATTGCTGTCGTCGCCCGTTTTCACGTCGCGGCGAACGGCAAAGCTGGCGTTCTGCCTGGTATCAGCCGCTTTCAAAAAGGCAATCAACCCCCAGCAGGCAATCATACTGGAACCGCCTGTGGAAACAAAGGGGAAAGTAACACCTGTCAAAGGCAGAATATCCAAAGAACCGAAAACGTTCAAAATTGTCTGGAACACCAAAAGAGAGGTGGCGGCGCAAGCGGCAATCGTGTAATAAGCCGAACGGCAGCTGCGGCAAATCCGCACCGCAAAAATCGCCAGGCAAACTATGCAGGCGATGGCAAGCAAGCCGATCACCAACCCCCATTCCTCGCAAACCACACCGAAAACCAAATCGGTGTTGGCTGCAAAAACATTTTTCAGCCAGCCGCATCCCGCACCCACACCGATTAAACCGCCGCTGGCGGCGGCAGACATGGTGCGAACCTGCTGAAATCCCGACGTACTGGCGTTTTCCCAGGCATGACCCCAAATGGCAAAACGTTCGGCAATGTACGGTTTGAATTTCAAAATCAAACCGCCGCCTGCCGCCGCTCCGCCGCAAATCAAGCCAAGAGTGGCAAAATCCCCCGAACGCAGATATGCGATAACCAAAAACGTCACAAAGAAAATCAAAGCCGTACCGAAGTCGCTCATCAAGCCAAGGCAGGCAAAGCAAGCGAATGACAGCAAAATAAAGTTAACCAAGTTTCTTTTGTTGAACAGCAAATCCAAGCTGGCAGAGCCCGCCAGAATAAAGGTGATTTTTGCCAATTCCGAAGGCTGTACGGAAATACCGAAAACGGAAATCCAGTTTTTGGCACCATGGGTAACGGGACCAAGAATAATGGAAGAAAGGAGCAAAACAACAGTTAAAATACCCATGATTTTTCTGGCGTTCATTGCCCTGTCCAAATCCCGCAGAAACCAGCCGACAACCAAAAAGAGAACAAAACCCGCTACCAGACAAAAGGTTTGTTTAAACAAAGATTCGGGAGCGGAGCTTGCCGTTACCGACAACCCTATAGTGCAGAGGAAAAAAACCAGCACCTCAGGCTCAAAGCCTCTGGCACCTGCGGCACGGCTTGTCAAAACATAAAACCACATCAAAGCCATCAAAACACCGAAGCAAAAACCGATTACCCCTGCGTTATCAGGCAGATTTAACATCAGCTCAAAAGCCGTCAGAACCTGGAACACA
>JAHZFN010000259.1 GCA_019421315.1 Peptococcaceae bacterium
CATATGCCAAAAAAATCGGCGCAGACGGTTATTCCGACAATGCCGTTGAAGCAGTCCGTTTGGTAGAGGATTTGCTGGCAGGCAAAGCAGTTGGTGCGGAGGCATAATTATGACATTAACCCAAAAAGAACGGCTTATTGCCGCAACCCATCATCAGCCCGTTGACAGACCGCCCTGCATTTGCCCCGGCGGCATGATGAACATGATGTTTGAAGAAATTATGAATATGTCAGATTGCTTGTGGCCGGAGGCTCATTCCGACGCCAAAAAAATGGCAGGCTTGGCATTCGCCCTGAACGAAGCGGGCGGCTTTGAAAACTACGGCGTGCCTTTCTGCATGACTGTGGAAGCGGAAGCCATGGGCGCCAAGGTCAACATGGGCAGCCTTTTGGTGGAACCCCACGTTGTGGATTCCCCGTTAGCCTCTTTGGCAGATTACGACCAACTGCAAAGTCTTGATGTCAACCAAGGCAGGGTTAAAGTTGTAATCGACGCCATCAAAATTTTGAAAGCTAAAAACACCGATGTACCTATTGTCGGCAACATCACAGGTCCCGTAAGCACGGCAGGCACTCTGGTTGATATGTCGATTCTGCTGAAAGAATACCGTAAAAAACCTGAAATCGCCCACAAATTCATGACCCGTGTTACCGAAGAAATCATCAAATATGCCAAAGCCCAGGTGGAAGCAGGCGCAGACATGATCTGCATTTCCGAACCCAGCGGCACAGGCGAAATTTTGGGACCCAAATTCTTCCGTGAATACACCATCAAATATGTAAACATGGTTTTGGATGCCGTGGACGTTCCCGTCAAATTGGTACATATCTGCGGCAACCTGCGCAGTGTATACGATATTATTCCCGAATTCCACAGCGACGGCTTCAGCTTTGATGCCATCGTTCCCGTTGCCGAAATCAAGCCGCACATTCCCAACAAAGCTGTTGTGGGCAACATCAACACTCACGCTATCGGCACCCAAATGCCCGACCGCGTCCGCGGTTTGGTGCGTTTCGCCAGAAGCAAAGGCGTTGACGTTGTGGCTCCCGCCTGCGGCTTGCCGACCACAACACCACTTGCCAACGTTCAGGCAATGGTAAAAGCAGCCGCCGAAGAGCTGTAATTCAGGTTAAATACAAAGTAAAAGTAACTCATAAAGTAAAAAATATTCAGATTTAGATTACGAGAAAAAATGATTAATATCACAATAAAAAATTTAAAAGAAAATAAAGTTATTTCCTGTGAAGAAGGCAGCAATCTTTACACAGTGCTTTCCAACCATGATTTAATGGATGCACCCTGCGGCGGCGTTGCCTGCTGCGGCAAATGCAAGGTCAAGGTTTGCGATTCGCCTTTTACGGTTACCGAGGACGAAAGCCAATTTTTGACGGAGCAGGAAGTTGCTGACGGCTGGTGCCTTGCCTGCACCCACCATGTGCAGGAGGATATTGCAATCCAACTGCCGCCCAAAGAACAGGTGGCTCCCATCAGCTGCAAGGGTTATTTAAGACCCTTTACACCCAAGCCAAATGTTGAAAAAACACTCAACGCCACAGGCAACACCGAAGTTTGGATCTATGGACAAAAAGCCGCCGAAGAACAGGGCGACACCACGGCGAAAATGTACGGCATCGCCATCGATATCGGCACCACAACGGTTGTTGCCAGCCTGGTTGATTTGCACGACGGCAAAGAGCTTCTCAGTATGTCCTGTCTGAACAGCCAAAAAGTTTTCGGTCAAGACGTCATCACCAGAATCAATTTTGCCATGACTCATGACCGAGGCACTTGGGCACAGCAAAAAACCATCACCAAGGATTTGCAAACCTTAATTCAGGGAATTTACGACGAATTTAACAAAACAGGCGAAATTTGCGCCAATGACGTTTACGACGTAACCGTCGGTGCCAACAACACCATGATCCACCTGCTAGTCGGCGCAGACCCATCGTCGATGGGTACAGCGCCCTATCTGCCCGCCTTTGAGGGTCCGCAGATTGTAAACGGCGTTAAGGATCTTGGTTTGCCCGTCAATCCCCTCTGCCAAGTTTACTGTGTGCCTGCCGTTTCCTCTTTTGTCGGCGGCGACATCACGGCGGGTGTTTTGGCTTGCGGTGTTCACAAGAAAAAAGACAATGTGCTTTTCATCGACATCGGCACCAACGGCGAAATGGTGCTTTCCAGAGGCGGCAGGCTATGCGGCTGTTCCTGTGCGGCAGGTCCGGCACTGGAAGGTATGAACATCAGCTGCGGCGTTCGGGCAGCATCAGGCGCTATTGAAGATGTACAAATTACAGGCGAAGGAGAAAACACTGAAGTCAAGCTT
>JAHZFN010000260.1:0-576 GCA_019421315.1 Peptococcaceae bacterium
CGACATCGTTTACTTCTTCGTCTTCCATGTCAACAACACAGTCGGATAAGGCTTTTAATAATTCTTCTTTTGTTCTCATTGTTATTCCTCCAAAATTAAACAGTTGCTAAATATAATACAAGTTTTCCAATTAAATTTTAATTATTAAGTTTATTTTGCGAAGCTAATAGTTTTTTTGATTTTCAGGTTATCGTTTTCTGTGGCAATGCGGCGGAAATTAACGGGGTTAATTGGCATTTTGCCTGCCACTCGAGCCGCACGCATAAAGGCTTCCAAATTTTCCATGGGAACTGCGCCGGAAAGGTCGCAGCCTGTTGCCAGAATGTAGCCGTTGGGGCTGTCCCAAGCTTGCTCAATGCAGTTTACAGCTTCGTTGTAAACCTCTTCCGGCGTTGCAAAAACCATAACGTCAACAGGGTTTACATTGCCGAGAATAGGAACTTTGCAGCCGGCTGCTTCTTTGGTCAGCTGCAGGCTGACAATGTTGTCAATGCTGAGCATATCGCAGCCGGATTTTACCATTTCTCCTACGATGTTGGTGGTGTCGCCGCAGATATGGTAACAAACCATACCGCC
>JAHZFN010000260.1:586-3477 GCA_019421315.1 Peptococcaceae bacterium
ATAAACTTCATCAGCTCTTGAGTGTATGGCAAAACAAACTCGGTATACATTTTTCGGTTCATGATTGTGCCGGAAGCGATTGGTTCGCAAAACAAAATTAATGAACCTGTTTTGACAATTTCCAGCATAACAGGTTTTAAAGCGTCTGTGCAGAAACGCATGAATTGGTGTACCTTGTCGGGAGCTTTTCTGGTCAGACGCAAAAGATTTTCAACTTTGTATATGCTGGCGGCTGCTGTCAAAGGTCCTGAAATTAAGGTGCCTGTGGGAACCTCATTGCCCATTTTGTCAATCATGATTTTGGCTGCATCCAAATGGCGTCTGAAAACGGGGTCGTTTTGCAGCTCGCATTTTGTCATATCCAGTTTGTCCAAGTCATCCAAGTCTTCCAGAACATGATGGATAATTGCCGGAACTGCATCTTCCGGCTCGCTCATTTGGCTGCCCAATGCCATGCCGATGCCGTGCAGTCCGTAATCTGCCACCAAAAGGTCGTTGCCGAAACGTTTGTATGCTTCAATTTGGCAGAAAGCTTCGTTTTCGGCAGATTGTCTTTTCCAGGCGTGTGTTTGACCAACTACGGAAGCGGACATTGAGCAGATTACGGGCATTGCCATAATTCTGTCCATAGGCTGTCCGTTCATAAAAGCTCCAAGTCTTTCCATTGGTGTCATTTGATCGTCTTTGTGCATATGTGTCCTCCTAAAAATAATTAAATATATAATACAAATAATACAAAATTTTGCATATAATACAAAATTTTGCCGATAAGCAATAAGCTTCAAATATTTTTTTTGCATAGATTTCCTTAGCGGCATTTTTTATGTTTTTAGCATATTTTACTGTTTATCGGTTAAAAAATGTTTTGTGGTAATTTTAAGAATTGTTTTTTGGGGGGCAGTAAAGCATAATAGATATTTTTTATTTCAAATTAATCCGCCAAACTCTGCCGTTGCGCAGGGTGCATTTGGCGTTTTTGATACAGGATTGACCCAAAATTTTGCCTTTGCCGATTTCCTGCAGGCAGGCTTCAATATAGTTGATACCTGCGGGATATTCAACATATTCTTTTTCTGCCAGACCCATGCCCAAAAGTACCCATGTGGTTTTGGGACAGAGGTTGATGACGGTTTTGTCACCCAGTTTTTCGGAAATATCCTTTAAAAGGGGCAGAACATAGCCGCCGACAATTTTTTCGGAGTATTTAGGTCCGATAATGCCAACACCGCCTGCGGGGTCGGAATAGCAGCTGACGTCAACGCCGATGTTGATGGCTTCCTCCATCAACGCTTTCAGGTTTTTTGTCATATGTGTCAAAATTTTGTCGCAGTCTTCGGGGCGTTTGCGGAAATTTTTATAAAACTTCGATGTATCAATCAGGTTGTTCAATGTGGTGTTGTAACCCGTAACCAAAAGTCCGACTTTTTCGCCTTCTGCCTTCAGCTTGCGGCAGGCTTCCAAAATAGCGCCCAATCTGCCGTTTTGCAAATCGAAATCGGGCAGATTTAAAAGCTCATCAAAGCTTTGGTAGGCGTATTCTTTGGCTCTGGGACCGAAAACGCCTTCACTCAGATTGATTATGCCTCCGTAGGCTTCTGCCTCCATGGTGTGGCAAAAAGGCAGGATACAAATGGCATTGCCTGATTTCTCCTTGACTGCTTTGGATAAAACAATCATGGCATCGGGGTCGTTGTAGCTTTTGGGAAATTCCGGTTGATATTTTTCCAAAATATCGGGGCTGAACCCGGAAAGGTTAGCAATTTCACATTTAAAATCCACAATTTTACTCATGATTTTGCCTCCGTAAAAAATTAAATAATGATTAATTAAATATGGTTAAAAAGTTTTGATATACTGTTTTTTTTTAGAAACATTCTCATGTAAGATATTTTCTTTTATGTAAATTTAAGAAAAACAATATACTCCTCTGCTTAAATTATATACCAGCAAAAAAGGCTATGCAAATAAAATACATTTATGGTTGACTGTCTATATATAAAATATATTTATGAGTATGCCGTAAAACCCTGTTTGCCATATTATAATGAAAAAACAGAGAGATGTTTGGTTGTTCGCAAAGAAATAAACCTTGCTGTTAAATGTGTTGATACGGACATTGGCGGAGTATGAATATTGCTGATATATTTTTTGCTGTTTCTTGGTATTTGTGGCAAAAAGTGTGATATAATTAATTTAAATTTAATAAATTTGTTTTAAAATCAAAATATAAATTGCTTATAAATTACAATATAGTTAAATATAGTTATATAATTAGTATATAGTGAGAAACGAAAACAAGGAGTTGAAAGATATGGAAGATAAAAGGTTTGCTCTTTTGATAGACGCCGATAACATTTCTGCCAAATATATTGCCGCCATCATTGATGAAATGACGAAATACGGCAGCATAACATACAAAAGACTTTACAGCGACTGGACCAACAACCAAACCGCCAAATGGAAAAAAGCCCTTTTGGAATATTCTGTAACGCCCATTCAGCAGTTCAGCAACACTGTCGGCAAAAACGCCACCGATTCGGCGTTGATTATCGACGCTATGGATATTCTTTACACGGGCAGTGTGGAGGGCTTTTGCATTGTTTCCAGCGACAGCGATTTCACACGTCTGGCGGCAAGGCTACGGGAATCGGGCATGGAGGTTATCGGCATGGGCGAAGAAAAAACGCCCAGATCCTTCCGTTCTGCCTGCAATGTTTTCACAACCTTGGAAAATCTGCTGGATCAAGACGGCGGTGAAGATCAGCCCGACAGCAATGCGGTGGCGGCGGCATTGCCTGAAAAGGAAGCGGGGATTATCAGCAAAAAGGTAATTGAAGATGTTATTATCAAAATTGTCGCCGAAAACGAAAACAACGGCAAAGACACGGGTT
>JAHZFN010000260.1:3487-15507 GCA_019421315.1 Peptococcaceae bacterium
CAAAATGTATTCCGACTTTGACGTCCGCAACTACGGTTACAGCTCCCTTTCCAAGTTTTTGGAAGAAATGCACGCTTTTAAACTGCGGAAGGTTCATAACGTTGTCAATGTGGAGCTGAGTGGCAGTTTGTTGAACAAGGCGTCTTTGGACAGATGTGTTCAGGAGTACGTTAAGGCTCAGGGACCCGGCGGCGCCGATTTGGGCGTTTTGGGGCAGAAAATCCACGATGGCTACACCAATTTCAATGTGAAAAATTACGGCTATTCCACCTTTGCCAAATTCGTCCAGAGCATTCCCGATTTGGAAGTACGGGAAAATGCGGAGCATATCAAAAAAGCCTATTATCGTCCCCGCAAAAAATAGGAGGTTGTTTGGCTGTCAAAATAACGCAAGTGCTTTTTATAAAAATTCCGAAAAATGTTGAAGTTTTTCGGAATTTTTGCTTAAAGGGCGAATTAACGGTTGCTTTTTGCGGCGGCGTGTGTTACTATACTGTTTGTATGCTACTAAGCGCAGAGTAGAATTTTACGCGTTAAGTGTTGCTCGAACGGGGAGTTGTCGGGCAAACGAAAAGCTCGTCAGAGGGCTTGCGGTGTAGAGTTCGCATCCCGCTGCTGCATATTGGAGATCAAACTCTTTTTATGCGGGAACGGCAAAAAAATGAAAGGAGTTGATTTCTGTGCAAAATTTAAGAGCAGCATTTAAAGTTTCTTGGGAAAATTGTCGAAAGGTTCGTGTTTTGACGGCGGCCGCCATGTTGGTGGCTTTGACGGTAATATTAAGTTTCTTTACGATTTATATTACCCAATCGGCAAGGTTCTCTTTTTCTTTTGTCCCGATGGCAATGGGAGGTATGCTTTTCGGTCCCGTTGTCAGCAGTATCATCGGCGTTTTGTCGGACATTATCGGCTATATCATTAAGCCCACAGGTCCCTATATGCCTCTTTTTACATTGAACGCTCTGATTACGGGTATGGTGTACGGTATTTTTCTTTTCAAGAAAAAGCCCACGCTGAAAAACATTGTTACCGCCCAGATTATAGTTACAATTTTGGTTGACATCACATTAAACAGCTGTTGGCTGGTTCTCCTTTACGGGCAGGGCTTTGCGGCAATTCTGCCGCTGCGTATTTTGAAAAGTACGCTCTTCTTCCCCGTGCAGGTGTTGATTTTGTACCTGATTGCCAAATATCTCCCCGCTATCAGAGACAGGTTTAATTACAACAGCTTTTAATTGATTATCAAAAACAAAAAATAACGCTTATCAAACAGCCTTTGCAAAAAGGCTGTTTTTTTTGCAGACGGCATATTCTATGGCGTTTGATTTGTTGATTGAATATTAAAATCAGTATAGGTATGAGGAAATCTCATATATATACGGGAAATTGGAACAGCGGCTAGGCGGTTTTTTTGCCGTTTGCTTATTGACTTGCATAAAAAGAAGGTGTTATAATATGTGCATAAAAGGCGAAGACGGAGAGAGTAGACTCCGAAATCAGACTCTCAGCGAATCGGGAAACGGTGTGAGCCCGACAGGATGATCGGTTTTGAAAATCACTCAAGAGCTGCAAAGCTGAATGTTCTGCTGTTTACGGCAGAATTGTAAGTTTTGACGGGGCTTTCCCGTTACAGAAAGCGCATATGATGGTATGTAGTTAACTGAAATGCAGTACAGGTGGTACAGCGAGTGTAATATTACAGGTATAATATACACCCGTCCTTTACGATAGGACGGGTGTTTTTTTATATAGAAGCACATTTTATTATTGCACTTTTATTATATTGGTTAATTGATATATGCGGAAAAAATCAACTTTATGTAATATATTGGAGGAATTTAAAATGAACAATATGACAGAAATTCGTTGGCACGGCAGAGGCGGTCAGGGTGCCAAAACAGCTTGTTTGCTTTTGGCAGATGCGGCTTTTGCTTCCGGTAAATATGTGCAGGGTTTTCCCGAATACGGCCCTGAAAGAATGGGTGCCCCTATCACGGCTTATAACAGAATCAGCAACGACTGCTGTACCATACATTCCAACATCTACAACCCCGACTATGTGGTTGTGGTTGATGAAACGCTTTTGGAAAGCCAGGATGTGACCCATGGCTTGAACCCCAACGGCGCCATCATCATCAATTCCAAACACAGCGCCGAAGATCTGCGCCCCTTGCTCCGAGGCTATAAGGGTAAAGTTTACACCGTCAATGCCAGAGAAATTTCCGAAAAACATCTGGGCAACTATTTTCCCAACACACCGATGCTTGCCGCCATCGTGCAGGTGAGCAAGGTTGTTGAACCGGAAAGATTTGTTAAAGATATGGAGGCTTCCTTTAAGCATAAATTTGCCAGCAAACCACAGGTTATCGCAGGCAACATGAATTGTTTGCAGGAAGCTATGCGGGAGGTGCAGTAAAAATGACATTCCGAGCCAAAGACATCACGGAGCAAAGCCCCTGGCAGGAGCTGACTCCGGGCGGTGAAATTTACGAAGGCGGCACTTCCCGCTTGACCAAAACGGGCGAATGGCGTTCCGATATGCCCGTTTTTCATGAGGTGAACTGCAAGCAGTGCCTGCTTTGCGTGCCGTACTGCCCCGACGGTTCCATTCCCTTCCTGGACCGCCACCCCCTTAATTTTACCTATGATTACTCCAACGGCTGCGGCATCTGCGCTACAGTCTGTCCCTTTGACGCCATCGAAATGAAGAAGGAGGTTAAGTAAATGAGCTTTGCAGAAAGACTTTCCGGCAACGAGGCCATAGCCTATGCCATGCGACAAATCAATCCGGATGTTTTTGCGGCATTCCCCATCACTCCCTCCACCGAAATCCCGCAGTATTATGCCCAATATGTGGCCGATGGCAAAGTAGATACGGAATATGTAACCGTTGAGTCGGAACACTCCTCAATGTCCACCTGTATCGGTGCGGCGGCGGCGGGCGCCAGAGCGGTTACGGCAACTTCTTCCTGCGGCTTGGCGTATATGTATGAGCTTTTGTATGTGGCGGCTTCCTGCCGCCTGCCCATCACTTTGGCGTGTGTCAACCGCGCTTTGTAGGGACCTATAAATATCAAAAATGACCATTCAGCTTCCATGGGTGCCAGAGATGCCCGCTGGATTCAGATTTATGCCGAAAATAATAAGGAGGCTTATGACAACTATTTGCAGGCGATGCGGATTTCCGAAGCGGAGGATGTTCGTTTGCCCATCATGATTTGTCAGGACGGTTTTATCACATCCCATGCCGTGGAAAATATTTTGCTGGAAGAGGATGATGCCGTTAAAAAATTTGTCGGCGAGTTTAAGCCGCAGAATTATCTTTTGAAACACGAAAATCCTTTGGCTGTCGGTCCTTATGATGTCAGCAATTTCTATATGGAACACAAAATGCAGGAAGCTGTGGCAATGCAGAACGCCAAAAAGCAAATTTTGGCGGTTGCCGCCGATTTTGCAAAAACTTTTGGCCGTAAATACGGCTTCTTTGAAGAATTTATGATGGAGGACGCCGAGGTTGCCTTGGTTTTGATCGGTTCCACCGCAGGAACAGCCAAACATTGCGTGCGCCAACTGCGCAGTCAGGGTATCAAGGCAGGACTTGTTAAGGTTCGTGTTTTCCGACCTTTCCCCGCCGAAGAATTGGCGGCGGCGTTGGCAGGCTGTAAAGCTGTTGCCGTAATGGACAAAAGCGAAGGCTTCAGCGCCTGCGGCGGTCCTCTTTTCGCCGAAACCCGTTCTGCCTGCTATGACCTGCCCAAACCACCGAAGATGGTAAACATCGTTTACGGCTTGGGAGGCAGAGATGTGGCTGTGGACGATTTGACAAAGGTTTACCAAAGACTTCTCAAAATTGCCGAAACAGGCGAAGTGGGCGACGTTTACAGCCACATGGGACAAAGAGAAAAACAGGAGGTGCGATAAAATGGTTTACAATTTGAAAAAAGAGCTTGCCAAACCCGAACGCTTTGCGCCGGGGCACCGCCTTTGCAGCGGCTGCGGCGCAGGCATTGCCTGCCGAGCCATTACCCGTGCCTTAAACCCCGAAGACAAGGCGGTTATCTGCAACGCCACCTCTTGCCTGGAGGTTTCCTCTTTCATGTATCCCTACACTGCCTGGGAGGACAGCTATATTCATTCCGCTTTTGAAAATGCCGCCGCCACCTGCGGCGGGGTCGAAGCGGCTTATAATGTTTTGAAACGCAAAGGCAAGGTGCGGGATAATTATAAATTTATCACAATCGGCGGTGACGGCGGCACCTATGACATTGGCTTGCAGTCTTTGTCGGGGTCTATGGAACGAGGTCATGATATGGTGTATTTTTGTTATGACAACGAGGCGTATATGAACACGGGTATACAGCGTTCTTCCGCCACGCCCCGTTTTGCCAATGCCACAACGACACCGTCGGGAACTGTCTCTTTCGGCAAACAGCAGAACAAAAAGGATTTGACTGCTATTTTGGTGGCGCACGGTGTACCGTATGTTGCTCAGACAACCTTTGTCGGCAGTTTTAAAGACTTCCACAAAAAAGCCAACAGAGCAATTTATACCCACGGTCCTGCTTTTGTCAATATTATGGCACCCTGCCCCAGAGGCTGGCAGTATTCCTCCGAATTACTGCCCGAAATCTGCAAGATGGCGGTGGAAACCTGCGTTTGGCCTTTGTTTGAGGTGGTTGAGGGCGAATATCACTTGACATATGAACCCAAGAAAAAGCTGCCTGTGGAATGCTTCATGGAAATGCAGGGTCGTTTCAAGCATTGCTTCAAGCCGGGCAACGAATGGACAATCGAAGAGGCTCAGGCTTATGTTGATAAAAAATGGGAAGATCTCCTGAAAAAATGCAAATAATAATTATAATATAAAAACAGCGGGAAAATTTCCGCTGTTTTTTGGCTTTATTTTTTACTGTATTTTGCTATATTTTTATTTGTATTTGGAATTGTTATTTTGCACTGTTGATGGTTTTGTGCAAAGGAACATTGTAATAATTTAGGCTTGCATAATAAAAAGATACACGGTTTGGAACGCCGTGTATCTTTTTTTATGATTTAATGATTAAATTCGGTCAACGGCTTTTAAAATGCCGTAAATCAGAGCCTGCGGGCGGGGCGGACAGCCGGGAATGTAAACATCAACGGGAACAATGCAGTCTATGCCGTTTCTGGTGGCGTAATTATCTCGGAAGATACCGCCGCTGCAGGCACAGGCGCCCACAGCCACAATCAGCTTGGGGTCGGGTGTGGCATTGTAGGTTTTTGCCAAAGCCAGTTCCATGTTTCTGGTTGCTGTTCCCGTAACCAAAAGCATATCGGCGTGCCTTGGCGATGCCACAAAATGAATTCCCAGACGTTCCAAGTCGTTCAAGGGATTATTAAGAGCGTTGATTTCGTAATCACAGCCGTTGCAGGAGCCTGCGTCCACTTCACGGATTTGCAGACTTCTGCCCAGTTTTTGGCGGATTTTAGTTTGCAGGCGGCTGCAAAGCACCTCATATTCTTCATCGGGAATATCTCTTTCCTCCAGAACGATGGGCGATACACGCAGTTTCTGTCTGTCTTTTACAGCCAGCTCGATTTCATGCGAATTGGTGCAGACTCCCGCCGGGCAGACTTCTTCGCAAAGACAGCAGAAAAGGCATTGGTCGATGTTGATACCGATGGTTTTTGCTTGTTTGTCCATAACGATTGCTTCGGATGGGCAGCGGTCGGCACATTCGCCGCAGAAGGTACAGTTTTGGCTGTCAATGACGGGTTTGCCCCGCAAATTCGCTTTGTTAAGGGGATTTTTTGGGTATTCGTTTGTAATTCTGGGGTTTTGGATAATTTTCTTTAATGTATCGAACATAATTTTCTTCCTTAAATTCTTCCTTAAATATTAAATATATTTTAAAAAGTATATCGGTTTATTTACAGGTCGTTGTCCGCATAGGAAAGGTTGAAGCTTTTGTTAATCAGCGGAAAATCAGGTACAATGTTGCCGGCGACGGCATGGCAAACGGCGGGCCAGTTGCAGAAAGATGCTGTGCGAACCTTGTAGCGGCAAATATTGCCTTTTTCGTCTGTCATTGCAAAATGCACATCTTCGCCTCTGGGTGATTCCACCATGGCAAAAGCTCGGCTGTTGGCAGGCAAATTCGGCATTTTAGTTTGGATTTTGCCGCTTTCGCTTTCGGTTGCCGCCAGCTTTTTCAGGCATTGTTCCATAATTTCGATGGCGGCAAAGGCTTCTTCAATTTTTACATTCATGCGGCGGCTGACATCGCCGTAAGTATATTCGGGAACGGCAAATTCCGTTTCGCCGTAGGCGGCGTAGGGAAAGTTTTTGCGGACATCACGGGTTATGCCTGCGGCTCTGCCCGCAGGGCCTACGGCGTTCAGGTCTTTTGCCACTTGGGTTTTCAGTATGCCTGTGTTTTCCACTCTGTCCATGAACATACTGTTGTTTTTGATGATATTAACTGTGTCTGCCAACTCTCTGCGGATTTTTGCCAAATCCTCGGCTGTTTCGGCAGTTTGACCGTAAAGATAATCTTGCTTTACACCACCTAAAGTATTGATACTGCGGAGAAAACGCACGCCGCAGATTTTATCGCAGAGGTTATATGCCCAAATTCGCAGCATATTAAAGTTGCCTGCCGCAAAGATATACGCCACGTCCTGAGGTATACCCGACAAGTCACCCATGTGGGCAACCAAGCGTTCCAGCTCCGCCAAAAAGGTTCTGGTATATGCTGCACGTTCGGGAATTTGCACGCCTGCCATTTTTTCCAAAGCCTGGCAGTAGGCGAGGCTGTTGGCAAAGGTTTCGTCGCCTGAAATGCGTTCTGCCAGATAAAAACCTTTTTCGGCGGTGCAGTCCTCAAACAGCTTTTCAATGCCTTTATGTACAAAGGAAAGCTGGGCTTCCAGATTGATGATAGGTTCGCCCACCACGCTGAAGCGGAAATGCCCGGGTTCGATAATGCCTGCGTGAACGGGACCGACGGGTATTTCGTACACACCTTCGCCCTCAATTTTGGTATATTTCATCGGTTTGTTGACAAACTTAGGTTTATGATGACGGTCGAAATCTTTTCGCAGGGGATAGTTACCGTCGGGCCAGTTGCCGTGGAAAACCAGCGGTTTGGGATCGGGATGACCGACGGGCAAAAGACCGAACATATCGTGAATTTCTCTTTCGTAGCCTGCGGCTGCATGAACCTCTGTGCAGACAGAAACAAATTCCTCCTGTCCAAAGGGCAGCTTGGTGATTAAAACAAGCAAAATGCCGTTGTCGCGGTCGGCAAATGTATAATAAATATCAAAGCCGCCGCCTGTGGCTTTTTTGCTGCTGTCAAAAGTTCTTTGGTCGGCGGCAAACATGGTTATCAAAGGCAGACCGCATTTTCGGTTGAGATAAACGGCGGCGTCTTTGATTGACATAGGGTCAATTTCCAGATAAAATTCGTTGTCGTTTTCCTGAGTTTCTTTTAAAATTTCCGTTGGAAAATCGGCTGTGATTTTATTGATAATGTTTTTGTAATCCATATCTTTTTCCTTAATTTATGTGTTATTCAATATTAATTTTGAAAATTTAAATAAAATATTTTGGTTTATAACGGACGGAGAACGTCTACTGCCATATTGATGAGGTTCAGCAAAGGTGCAGGCAGATAAAAACCTGTTATGATGATTGTCAAAAGGAGAAGCAAAATCAAAACGGCGCCCGCTTTGTTGGTTTCGCCTTTAACGATAGCGTTGCCTTTGGGGTCGGTCATGTTTTCTTCGCCGCCGTAGAACATTTTGAAAAGCATATAAACAATTCCCGCAAAAATCAGAGCCAAAAGCACTGCCAGAACGCCGCCGATAACATAGCCGCCGTTTGCAAAAACCGCCGCCAAAACGCTGAATTCACTGGCGAAAACGGAAAAGGGCGGTGTGCCTGCGATGGCAAGCAGACCCAAAAGGAATGCTACGCCCGTTATCGGCAGAACCTTCAGAATGCCTTTGATTTTGTCAATGCTGCTGGTTTCAAATTTTTGCAGAATGTTGCCTGCCGAAAGGAACAGCATGGATTTGGTCAGAGAATGGTTCAGAGTGTGGAACAAAGCCGCAAAAAGAGCCGCAGGTGTAAACACTCCGAAAGCAAAGGCGATTATGCCCATATGCTCAATGCTGGAATAAGCCAAAAGAGCTTTGTATTTTCTTTGGGAAAGAATCATAATGCAGGCGGTGATTATCGAAAGCAGACCAACCGCCATCAAAATTTTGCCTGTATAGCCGCTTTCGCCCAATGCCAGATTCACCACTGCCTGCGCCCGAACGATGCCATACATGGCACTGTTCAAAAGAACGCCCGAAAGCAGTGCGGAAATGGGCGACGGTGCCTGGGAATGGGCGGGCGGCAGCCAGGTGTGCATGGGTGCCAAGCCTGCCTTGGTGCCGAAACCGACCAAAATAAAGATGAATGCCAAGCGCAGAACAGGCTGATTTAATTCACTGCCATGTTCCATCAAGGCTGTCCAGTTTAAGAATTCATGCTCTGCCAGGCAGTCCAGGCTGGCAAGGTGCATGAAAATTACACCCATGAAAGCCAGTGCAATGCCCACTGAACAGATGATAACATATTTCCAGGCGGCCTCAATGCCCTTTTGGTTGTTGTAAAAGCCAACCAAAAAAGCGGAGGCGAGGGTTGTCGCCTCGATGGCAACCCACATAATACCCAAATTTCGCACGGTGAGCGCCAAGAACATGGTAAAGATGAAAGCAAAAAGCAGTATGTAGTAAATATGCACCTTACCCAGGTCGATACTGCCGATTTTCATGTCTTGTTCCAGATAACCGACGGAAAAGACGGAAACCACAAAGCAAAGGAGCGTAACAATGTCCAGAAAAATCATACTCAAAGCGTCAACGTAAAAGAAACCGCCCCAAAGAGCATAGCTGACGGAGCCTGCCGCCATAACTTCCTTTGTCAGAAGCAGGGAAATAACCAAAGCTGCCGCTGTTGAGATGATTCCGAGAGTGTAGAGTGTTGCCTTGTTTTTAATCAAAAGGCATAAAATAACCGTAATAATGGGTAAACCCAAGAGGAAAAGTCCCATTTCATTAACCTCGCAAATTCTTTAATTTATTGATATTGGTGGAGTCAAAGTTTTCGTTGATTTTGAAGGTCATCAGACCCATAACCAAAACGCCTGTCAGCAAATCCACAAAAATGCCCAGGTCGATGATGAACGGCATACCGTGGGTGGCAAAAAGTGCCGTTACAAAAAGTCCGTTTTCAATGGTCAAAAAGCCGATGATTTGGTCGATGGCGTGTTTTCTGGTGATCATGAAGAATGTACCCATCAAAACCACGGATATGGAAATGACAACTCGGGTGTTGATTTCCGTGTCGCTCAAAACGGCAATGTGGTTAACGATGAAATAAACGAAAATTACAATGCCGCAGCTTATCAAAACCAAAAGGGGAATGTTCAGGAAAAAGTCCTTTTCCACATTGTGTTCAACTCGGCTGTAAACTCTTTTTAAGAACTTTGGTATAACAATAACTTTCAAAGCCAGAATAATGGCACAGACAATTAAAAGGTCGAAACGGCCTGTGGCACCCAAAGTGGCAAAACCCATAACGCCTGCTCCCAGTGCAATCAAAAAGGATTGCAGGCGGAACATTCTGATATATGAAGATACTCGTTTTCCCGCCATCAGGAGAAAAGCGGAAAGCAGTATTAATGCCGAAACGGCATCCAAAAAATTAGCCATAATTTTTATATAAATCCTCCGATTTTTTGCAGATAATTTCAAGTTTTTAATCTGGGTTTAATCAAAAATTTTAATTAGGATTTTGTCAAATGCCGATGACAAAATTATTTATGAAGCCCACAAACGCCAGAACAAAGGCGAGAGCCGCCAGGTTCGGTACGCTGAAAAGAGGCAGTTTAACGGTGTAAACTTCCAGGCAGGCTACCAGCAATGATAAAACCACAACCTCAAGAACATAAAGCAAAACAGAAATCAAAACTCCCAAAGCGCCGCCTGTGGCAACAAAACCGCCCAACGGCAAAAAGATATTGATAATGAATGTTATGAATACCAGCTGTTTAATGCAGGCACCGTATTCCATCAAAGCCAAATGGCGGCCGGAGTATTCCAAAATCATAGCTTCATGTACCATGGTTAATTCCAGATGGGTGGAGGGGTCGTCAACGGGTATGCGGCAGGTTTCTGCCAAAAGCACCAAAATCATCGCCAAAAATGTTACGATGTAAACAGGCTGGAGCATGGGAATTGTTGCAAAAGCGGCATAGCCAACCATTTGGAAAACGGAGGTAGTGCCGCAAACCAAGCCGACTGTAAACAAGCAAACGATGATGGCAGGTTCAATCAAAGACGAAATCATGCCCTCACGGGAGCTGCCCATACCGCCGAAGGTGCTGCCTGTGTCCAACGCTGCCAGCATCAGGAAAAAGCGTCCCATTGCCAAAACATAAACGAACATTACGGCGTCTCCCGCAAAGCCTGCCGGCAGAAGCCGGGCAGATACGGGAACGAAAAGGGAGGCGGCAACTGCTCTGTATACCCAGGAGGCGGTTTGGGAAACCGTAACCGGTTTGCGGAAAAGCTTGTGTAAATCGTAATACATCTGCAAAACAGGTGCACCTTTGCGGTGCTGTGCCAGTGCTTTCACCTTTTTGATAATGCCGTTTACCAAAGGTGCCAGCAGCAGAATGACCAATATTTGTACTATTATATATGTTAAATTTTGCATTTTAGCGAAAAGCTCCTTTCTCTGATTTTCTCTTATGCCACTCTGTTGTAAATCAGCAGTACAATCATGATCAAGAGTATGTACAGCAAATATCTGTGAGTACTGCCGTTTTGAATGGTGTCTTTGAGTTTTTGAGAAAGCTCTTTGGCTTTTGCCAGCAAAGGTTCGTAGAAATATTTTTCAAAGATATGCTCTGTTTCCACTTTGTATTCCATGGCTTCGGGGTAATATTCCGAGGCGCCTTCTTCTGTAATCAGGCGGCGTTTCGGGCGGTACAAAAAGCGGAAAACGATACGCAGCGGCTTTGTGTAGCCGGCGGCGGAATACTGCATTCCGGAGTTTAGGGCACGGTAGCCGCAGTCCCATGTGTTGTAAATGCGGTCGTATTTTTTGTTGCCCAGAATTTTCAGCAAAACGAAGGTTACCAAAACGATAAGCAAAACCAACACCAGAATGGCAACGGGAGAAATTGCATTTTTGTCAAAATTCAGAGTAAAGTAGGTGACAAACCAGCTGCCCTGCATTTCGCCGATTACAGAAGCTCCCGTCAAATCAGCGATGACGCTGTCTGTTATTGCCACCAAGGCTTTGGGGAAGATACCTGTCGCAAAGCAAAGCACTGCCAAAAACGCCATCCCTAAATTCATGGGCAGAGGAACTTCTTTGGCGTTTTCTGCCGCCTCGGTTCGGGGAATGCCCAAAAAGCCGATACCGATCAGCTTAACAAAGCAAACTAATGCCAAGGCACCTGTCATAGCCAAAGCCGCCGTTCCCAGAATGCTGAGGATATTGATACCGACACTGCCTGCGGCGATGTTGGCAAAGAAAGACTGGTAAGTCAGCCATTCGCCGATGAAACCGTTAAAAGGCACAACGGCAGAGATGGACAAAGCGAAAATCAGCATTAAAAAGCTTGTGATCGGCATTTTTTTCATAAGACCGCCCAAATCCTCCAGGTTTTTGCTGTGGGTGGCATACTGCACGGCACCTGCACCCATGAAAAGGCCGCCTTTGAAAAGCGCATGGTTAAAGGTGTGGATCAGGCAGGCGAGGAGAGCCAGGGCAAAAATCGTTTGGTTATCGTTGGCATAAGCCAAAAATGCCAACCCCAGCCCCATAAATATGATACCTATGTTTTCAATGCTGGAAAAAGCCAGCAGTTTTTTGATATTGGATTCCATCAAAGCATAGAAAATACCCAAAAGAGCGGATACAATGCCGATGATGATGATAACAACGCCCCACCAGGTTGGGCAGACATCCAGAT
>JAHZFN010000027.1 GCA_019421315.1 Peptococcaceae bacterium
TGCCGCATTTAGTGTTTAGCAGGTGCGTGCTGAATTAAATTGTTGTTCATATACGTACATAACAAAGCATAACAGCAAAATCAGCAAGCTTTGCGTTGTAAAGCTTGCTGATTTGATATAAGTAATTTTTATTTGTGATATGGTTCGTTACGGTTGATTTTAACCGTTCTGTAAATCTGCTCCGTCAAAATTAACCTCATAAGCTGGTGCGGATAAGTACACTTGCCGAAAGACTGCTTAAAGTCAGCTCTTTGCAAAACGGCGGGCGAAAGACCGCAAGAACCGCCGATAACAAAAACCAACTTCCGAACTCCGTTAAAGCTCCATTGGTTCATTTTTTCGGCAAACTCCTCCGAGGAAAGCTCTTTGCCGTGAATATCCAACGCCACAACAAAGGAATCGTCGTCTATTGCCGCCAAAAGTCCGTCACCTTCTTTTTCCACAGCCTTGGCAATATCCTTTTCCGATGAGTTTTCCGGTACGGGACGGTCGGGGATTTCCTTAATTTCCACGGGAAAAACAGGCTTCAACCGTTTCTGATATTCAGCAATACCGTCTTTCAGATATTTTTCTTTCAATTTGCCGACGGTTAAAATTTGACAACGCATTTTTTGATATTTCTCCTTCAGCTTATTCCAGTTCGCCCAATACAACTTCCAGTTTTACTTCCTTGCCGTCGCGGTTGACGGTAATTTCGGCAGTATCACCGATGTTCTTTTCGTAAAGATATTTTTGCAGTTCCGTTGTGGTTTCCACTTTCTTGCCGTCGATGGCAATGATGATATCACCGTTTTCCATGCCTGCCTTGGCTGCGGCGCCGCCGTCCTGCGGCTTAACCATAACGCCGTAATCAACGGACAAACCGTAATATTCGGCAGTCTGAGCCGTAACATCGCCGTAAATGCCCACTTGGAGCGCAGGTCTGCTTACTTTGCCGTTATCCATCAACTGTTGACAAATATCAAGCACCGTGTTGCTGGGAATGGCAAAGCCCATGCCTTCAAAATTACTGCTGGAAATCTTAATGGTGTTGATGCCGATAACTTCGCCTTTGCCGTTGCACAAAGCGCCGCCGCTGTTACCGGGGTTGATGGCTGCATCGGTCTGTACCAAAGTCATATACTGACCGCTGCTCACTTCAACGTTTCTGTTCAGACCACTGATGATACCCTGAGTTACAGAGTTGACAAAATCAGCACCGCCGGGATTACCGATGGCGATGGCGGTTTCTCCCACCACAATATCGTCGGAATTGCCGAAATCAGCCGCCGTCAAGCCCGTCGCATCAATTTTAATTACTGCCAAATCGCTTTGGGAATCGGTGCCCACAACCGTGGCGTCATACTCCGTTCCGTCATAAAGCTGCACCCGAACCTTGTCGGCGCCTTCCACAACGTGGTTATTGGTGATGATATAACCGTCTTCAGAGTAAATCACACCGCTGCCTGTGCTGTAAACAACATCTTCATCCTCAGAATCGTTACCGTATGAGCCGTAGCCGAACATACCGTAATAAGAATTTAAGCTGGACTGATCCACCAAATTACTGATAAAAACAACGGACGGATTAACCTTTTGGCTGACGTCAACGCTGCTGCCGTTATCAACAGAAACCACGGTGGCAGAACTGCCGCCCGAATTATTTGTAGTTTCGGGCAAAGCTTGATTTGCTTCAAACTTATGCGCCACAACCGATCCTGTCACAACGCCCACTACCAAAGCAATAATCAAACCCATCAATATGCATTGCCATAATGCAACCGTTTTTCTTTCGCTATAACCGCTACCCATAACAAAGCCTCCTGTTTTTTTCAATCTTTTTTATATATTTTATTTTAACCAAATGCTTTTTTAATGTCAAAGCATTTGATAACAAACCTTTTAAAGGTTTTGGCAAGCATTACTGTTTGTTTTCGTTTTTCAAAAGCGTTAACAACATAAACAACAATAATTCAATGCATTTTTATTAGAGAAGTATTAAAAATTTATAAGCTTTTATAATTCTATGTCTGCTTGTCCGCCAACCCTTTTGTTAGCTTTATTATAACACCGTCCAAGGCTTTTTGTGTGAACATTTGCCGAAAATGGGGCAAATATCAGCTGAAAACAAAAAGAACCCTTTTGTCAAACGGCAAAAGGATCTTTAAAGTTTATATCGCCATTTATATCGGCGGCGGTTTTAAATATGTATTCTACCGCTCCAAATGCGAAGCCACAGCCGCAGCGTAAACCTTGGCGGCGCCCATCTCTTTCAAAACAACGGCGCAGTTCATCACAGTACTGCCGCTGGTCATAATATCGTCAATCAGCAAAACGGTTTTGCCTTTGATTTTGCCGCCGTGTCTGCCGGGCGAAAAGGCTCTGGTCAAATTGTCTTTTCTTTCGGCAAAAGAAAGCTTGTGCTGAACCTTGGTTTCCTTATGTCTTTTCAGCACATCGGGCAAATATTTTATTCCCAAAAATCCCGCCGTTGCCTCTGCCAAAAGTTCAGCCTGATTATAGCCTCTTTCCGCCAGTCGATTGGAATGCAAAGGAACAGCCGCAACATAGTCAGCAACAACATTTTCTTTTTGCAAAGCCGCCGCCAGGCACTTACCCAAAGGCTTGGCGTAAGCTCTTTTGTCCCGATATTTCAGAGCCAAAATATACTGCCTGGGATAACCGACATAAGGCAAAGCGGAATAAAAAGCGTCAATGTAATTTTTCGGTTCATTGGCACAGGCGGCACAAAGCCTCGGTTCGGCAGAGGCAGATTTAAACGCAAAAAAACATCCGCAAACCGCACATCTGTCCAAAGCGGCAAGCTTACGGGAACATTCTGAACAAAGGCAATGCTCCAAGCAACCCGTTTTGCCGCAGAGCAAACAGGTATTCCACGGGAAGAAAGCTTCGACGGCAGCGGCTTTGGCAATATACAATTTCTGCTTAACATTCATAACTTTTTATCTATAAATTCTTTTTTCAAATTTTCTTGTTCAAACTTCGGCATTGATTTTCCCATTTTCCGAAATTATCCTTGGGGTCGGCAAAAAATATCGCCTCATAATCGGCAGGGCGGTAATATCTTTCAAAAAATCTGTACCCGAATTTCTGAGAATGACGGCGAATGATTTTTCGTTTTTCGTAATAATCCGTACCCTGCTCCAAATGAACCCACCATTGATTTTTGCTGTAATATTTTTGAAAAATGCGGTTAAAGCTGTAAATAATCCATTCGATATTAACCGGCTCCACGTTGCTTCTGATAACCAAAAGCACTTTTTTATGCCTCGGCTCCTTGTAAAAATGGATATAAAACAAAACCGCAAAATAAACCGCCGCCATCAGCAAACTGATTAATTTCAGCATAAAACACCTCCGCTATAATCATACGCCCTTTAATATTATGCTATGAATAGAATTCAATTTAGGCAACATAATAATTAAGGCAACGGAGGTGGTTTTATGAAACATGACATTTGTCCTTGGTGCGGCAGACCTTTGCCCGAACAACCGGAAAACTGCATTGAGTTTCCTGTCAAATACAAAGGAAAGGTTTACTGCCCGTCCTGTTTTCAACAGCTTATGCACAACACCGTGCTTTAACTCTTTAACCAAGCCTTTTAACTTTCAGCTTTAAAATCTCACTTGGTTTTTCTCAAAGGATACGGCTTTTTCCCGGCAATCGGCTCTTTCAGATCCTGCAAATCATAGACCTGATCGGAGGACGGCATAAAAGAAATATCTTTGCCGCAGCCGGGACAAAGCCATATTTTATGCTCACTTGCGGAATATGACGACGAAAAACAGTTGGGACAAAATTTGTAAGGCATAATAACACTTCCTAATCACTTTTTTACTCTACAACTTTTACTCTGCAATATTATCGCTTTTTATATAATAAACGAATTGACCGCAGCATAGCAACCGCCAATCCGATCATAACACATTACAAACACATTATTTACATATTCTTCTTTAATTATAGCAAATAGTGCAAAAAATGCAAATGTTATAATTCGAAACTATTTGACAAAAACAGTCAAAATAATCACGGTTTATCCCATAATAACACTTATATCTGCTCCATTCGTCCGAAAAGTATCTTTTTTGTGAGATTTTTCCTTAAAAAAGATTTTAACCCTAAAAAGATTTTTTCGTTTTAAATATTATTTAAATATTATCGAGCAATAGGCTTCAAGCAATATTCTCATTTTCAACACAGCGTTTTTGTTCTTTATATTTTTTTGCGTGGTTTAAAATACAGCTTTTTAAAAGCTTTTCTGTCCACGCCTTCTTCGGCGGCGCACTGCCAAAGATAATCGGGACTTGGATAAAGGCTGTAATGGGAGTTTTTTTCCTCGGGATAGCGAAAATTCAGCCAAATTCGGAATTTGTCATTAGATATCGCTATTTTCCCGGGCAAATCGACAGGCAGCTTTGCCGCCAGCTCAAACCAGGCGTCCGTAATAAACTCATCCTTGACCATCATCGTCTTTTTGTTCAAGGCAAAATCGACAAAAATTTCGGCTGCCTGCGGCGTAGCCAATTCTTTCAAAAGCCAAACCAAAGCCCGAACCGTAACCGGCTGATCCGCCCATTTTGTCAAATCCGCCAAAACGGCGGCTTTCTTGGAAGCTGCAACAGGCAGCTGCTGCCAACAATCCAAAGCTTGCAGCTGCCAACATGGTTCCTTTTGTTTTTTCAGCCAAGCAATAACGGGGTCGGACAAAGCTTCGCCGCCGATTCTGCCGATGGTTATCAACGCTTTACCTCTAATCCGCCAATCGGACAAATCCGCCAAAGCAAGCAGTTCCGCCGCCAAATCATTACCGCCGCGGGTTTTCAAAGCAATACCCTCGACCAAACATTTTCTTTCAACTTCCGTCAAAACGGCAACCACATCGTCCGCCGCCGCCTTTTTCAAATCTTCGATATTAAGCAAAAAGCAATTATTTTCGTCAAAAATCCCTTTGCCGTGCATTCTTGCGGTCTGTGGAAAAAAATATCTGTTTTTTTTGGATTTCGCTTTTGTAATTTGCTCTTTTTCCATACTCTCTTTTATATTTTCCTTATCTGATTGTATTCTCGTTTCCTGTATTCCAGTTTCAGCCATTTTGATTCCACCGCCTGTATATTTTCGATTTATTCTATTATAGTTCTTATAGTTCTGTCAGTTTTCATATTAATTATTACTGCCGCATCTTTAACCGACAATAACAATATCAAAAAAAATTAAGCGCAGCAGATAAAAACCGCCGCGCTGTAATTTGCAATATAAATTTTTATGTTAGTTATTGTGCGTATGAACTGCTTACATAACCTGTTTGTCCGTTGGAGGTTTGAACCTGATACCAATCGCCTTCTTCGCCGATTTTGGTAACCTTGGTGCCTTTGGACAGGGTGGTGATAACATCGCCGTTTTTGCTGGCTGCGGAACGCAGATTTACACCGTTGCCGGTAATCGTCAAGGATTCGCCGGAAGCGCTGCTTTGGGAACCTGTATTATCGGAAGCGGAAGATGTATTGCCTGTGCTGCTGCTTGTGGAGGGAGTTTCACCTTTCAAAGCGGCAACTTCGGCTTCCAATTCGTCAACCTTGGTGGAAAGAGCAGCCATTCTTTCACCGATAGTAGTTTCAACATAGCTTTCTGTTGCAACAGGATCATCAGAAGAACCCGGCAATGTACCCATAGCCTGCACAACCTGACCTACAACAAAGCCGATGGTTACACACACTAATACAGCAACAATCATTATAACTAATTTACCCTTATTCAACGTAATTCTTCTCCTTTCGTGAACAGAAAAATATGGCTTATCTTTATATATTAGATATTCCCCTTGCATTTTCCTGCAATAAAAATCATTTATTTCATATTTTTTTAGCCTTTTGTAAAAATTTTTGTCAAACAAACACAGCTATCCCACAAAAGTTGCCGAACCTCAGTCATCCTTGAGGTTGATAATACCGATTTTGCCCGCTCCGAAAAGCAGCAGCAAAATGAATACCACCAAAATAATCAACGCAACCCATGTGCTGATCATAGTCATCAAAACAGCCACAAAACTCATCAGCATGGTGATGGCGTAAATTATTAAAACCGTTTGCTTCTGAGAAAGCCCCATTGCCAAAAGCCTGTGGTGCAGATGCCCCTTGTCAGGCTGAAAAATCGGTTTATGCTCCTTGGCACGGCGGAAAATGGCAAAAAACGTATCGAAAATCGGTATGCCCAAAATCAAAATCGGCACCAAAAGAGAAATTATCGTGGCGCCCTTGGCGCAGCCGGAAATTGCCAGCGCCGCCAAAACAAAGCCCAGCGTCAGCGACCCCGAATCCCCCATAAAAATCGAAGCGGGATTGAAGTTGTAACGCAAAAAGCCAAAAGTGGCAAAAGCCAGACAAATGCAGTAAACGGCAGTCAAATTCTGCCCCGTCGTCAAAAGCACAACCGCCATTGTTAAAGCGGAAATGGCGCTGACACCCCCTGCCAGTCCGTCCAAGCCGTCGATCAGATTAACGGCGTTGCTGATACCAACCAGCCACAAAACGGTAATGGGTATACCCCAGAAATCAATGTAAATTATATTGCCGCCAAAGGGGTTCGTCAAATATTTGATGTAGCCGCCGAAAGCAACAAAAACCAACGCCGCCGCCAGCTGCCCTAAAAGCTTAACCGACGGTTTAATGGATTTAATATCGTCCACAATGCCGACAGCAAAAACAATGGTGGCACTCAAAAGCAAACCGATTGTGCGGCCTGAAATGCCGCCGTAAAAAACAGCCCCTGCCATAAAACCGCAGAAAATTCCCAAGCCGCCCATCCTGGGCATCAGCTTTGTATGTACTTTTCGGGCGTCGGGCTTGTCCACAGCGCCGACTATGGGCGCCAATTTTTTTGCCACGGGCGTCATTATCAAGGCAACAACCAACGACAACGCCGCCGCAATCAAAAGCTTTAACATAATGTACCAATCCGAAAATACGGAATCCTTTCTTTAATTCACACTAAATCCTACTTTTATTACAGTTCTTATCAAAACTTCAACTCTGAAATTTTTATCTGCAAATCTTAATTTAGATAATTATATTTTATAAATTAATTTTAAAATTCTTATTAAATATTTATTGCCGAATTTTAAATTCAGATTTTAAATACAAATTTTAAACACTTTAACCGTCGATTTTCCGCAGGCTGATTTCCGTAGAATATTAAGCTTTTTTCAGCTTTTTCTTCACTGCATCCATAACCATTTTGGTTTCTTCCAGTTTCAGTGCAAATATCATTATAGCATAAACGGCAATGCCGACGCAAATGCCGACACCAACCAAAAGCACAACGCCGTGAGTTGCGGTAAGGTCAACGCCCAAAGCGGTAAATCCGAAACGAACCGCCAAAACCGCCAAAACCATAACGCCAGCCGCCACAAACATTTTTATCAAAGAAATCAGCAGATTGCCCTCTTTCAAATCCTTCAGAGATTTGAGCTTCAGATAATAATACATACCGATTGTACCTATCAAAAGAGCCAGGGAATTTGCCAAAGCCAATCCCGAACCGCCGTAAGGCATCAGTTTGAAGAGAGCAAAGCTCAAAACAATATCGGCAAGAATGATGAAACCGCCGATTTTGACGGGAGTTATAACATCCTCCAAAGCATAAAATGCCCTGGTCAGAACCATATTGACAGAAATCGGCACCAAACCCACCGTGAACATCATCAAGGCGCAGGCCGTCGCCAGGGTTGCGCTGTGATCAAAGGAACCTCTTTCAAAAACAATCTGCACAATGGGAGATGCCAAAACGCAAAGCCCTGCCGCAGCGGGAATTGCCACCAGGCAAACCATGCCGATACCTCTTTTCAGAGTTTGCGCCATTTTGTGCCAGTTTTTCGTCAAAGCCATCTCCGAAAGCGATGGATAAATGGCGTATGCCACGGCGTTGACAAAAATACCGATTGGCAGCATCATCAGCTTATTGGAATAATTTAGGCAGGAAATACTGCCCTCTGCCAAATACGAAGCGAAAATACGGTTTACCGCAAAACAAATTTGGTTTACGGCAACACCCAAAATAATGGGCAGAATATCCCTGATAATTTGGCGGATGTCGGGGTGTTTAAGCCCCAAAACCAACCGATATTTAAAGCCGATCCGCCAAAGCACGGGAATTTGAATCAAAAAGAACCCGATAAAGCTTATGAGTGTTCCCCAAGCCAAGCCCCAAATGCCGACCGAAGAAGCAAAAATCAAAACGGAAGCAATGATAATCAAATTGGAAAAACCGGGGGCAAAAGCCGCCACGCCGAATTTATAGGACGCATTGGCAATGCCTGTGAAAACCATGCCCACGCCCATGAAAATTACGGACGGAAACATTATTCTGGTCAGCTGCGCAGTCAAAGCCGCCTCCTCGGCGGAAAAGCCGGGCGCCAAAAGCTTGACCAAAACAGCGGAAATTATCATGCCCAAAGCTGTAATGACAAACAGCCCCAGCGCCGTTATATTGATGGCGCAGCTACCCACATACCAGGCTTCTTCTTTGTTATTGCTGACTAAATGCTTTGTCAAAATCGGCACAACGGCAGTTACCAAAGCATAGCCCAAAATTGCCTGCAAAAAATAGGGAATTGTGTAAGCGATTTGGTAAGCATCGGTTAGGGTTCCGGCGCCGTAGGCGTTGGCGATAAAAGATTCCCGCAGGAAACCCAAAATCTTGACGCAGATATTAATAACCAGAATAACCCCTGTTGCCTTAACTATACTCTTTCCCATGTTATCTCCTTAATACTACAAAGATCTGTTATATATATCGGAAATTCTTTGCAAAATTTCCTGCCACTGCTCAGAATAATCTTTTTTTTCAACTCGGGCACAGCAGCCTTTTTGCACAGCCGACACAATGCTTTCGGCGGTAACATTTTCCGCATTGCCCAAAACCTCGATATTTTCCCTTTTGGCAAAGCTGTCAATTTTTGGATCGTAGCTGATGGCGGCGCAGGCGGTTTCCGCACCTTTCGCCATAATCAGAGAATGCAAACGCATACCAACCAAAAAATCGGCACAGGCAATATCTGAATAAAGCTGCAAAGGACTTTCGTATGGTAAAATGTCGCATTTATTATTTAAAGCATTATTGATTTTGTTTGCCAAATCTTCATCCACATTTTTCTGGAACGGAAGCAAAACAACATCATAATTTTCCGCCGACAGTATATCAACAGCCTTGACAATTTCGGTTTCGGCAAAATTCCGCCAGGGGCGAACCGCCACCAAAACCTTTTTGCCGCTGTGTTTTTTTGCGGCATAGTCGGGATTCCAGTTCAAAACGGGGTCGCAGGTTAAAATCATCTTGTTTTGGGGCAAACCGATTTTCACCGCCAAATTCAAGCTTTCCGCATCCCGCCAGGACAAAAATTCACAGTTTTGCATAGCTTTTTTGGTTCTTCTTCTACCCAAAAAGGTATTGAGAGGACCCAAGCCCTGCGCCAAAACCACAGACGGCACATTGGCTTTTGCCGCCATTTTCAGCATTGCCGCATAATAATAAACACTGCGGACACTTGTCACATCCTGGAACAAACTGCCGCCGCCGCTGATAAAAAGAGCAGCGTGCTGAAGCTCGTCCTTGATTGCCCGAAAATTCTTTCTGTCAACAGCTTTCAGGTCATATTCACGATTGGCTTTTTCCGTTTTGGCAGGGTTTGCCGACAAAGCGATCAAAGGAGCATCGGGCAAAATATCCCGCAGCATTTTCACAACGGCAGAAAGAACAGCCTCGTCGCCGCCGTTATCGAAACCGAAATAACCTGAAAGCAAAATTGATTTATCCATAAATTCTTCCTTAAAAATTTTTCCTTAATTTTTTCCTTTTTCCTTAATTTTTTCCTTTTTCCTTAATTTTTTCCTTTATTATAAAATATTATTACTACATTAAATATTATTACTACATTTTACTGTATTTTTTGTTTACTTTTTTATTTAGCCGTTGCTTGACTAAGCTTGCTGTTCAGCCATTTTACAGCAGCTTTGACAATCAAAATCAAAATAATGCCGATGATAATGCCGAGGAACAAACCAACCGCTGTTCTGAGTATGGAAATCAGAAGAGGCGTGTGCAGATGTTCAAAGGTATTCACCAAGCTCACCTGACCGATGGCGCCCAAAACCAGCAACGGCCAAAGGTTTTTTTTGTAGCCGTAGTACATGGTAAGCAGCATAAGCGGGTGCGCAAACAAAAATTCTTTGGTTCTGGGGCGGGCGCCAAAGGTGGAATCCAGGAAGCTGCGGAAAGCCAGTTCCCAAGTGGCAACTTCGGGGTCGTTGGTGGAACGCAGCATATAAACAGCGAAAATCACGATAATTACACCAACCAAAACCAAAATGCCCACAGTTACAGGTTTTTTCAGCAAATCTCGGATCATCACCACAACGTTGCGGTCATAACCCTTTAATATGTTGGTCTGGTACCAATAATACAAAGCCAGGAACAAAAGGGGAAGCAGCTGGGATACTTTGATACCGGAGAAGAAGCTGACGCCTGTCATATAATCTCTGGTTGAGAGCAAACCAACCACAAAAACCGCCCCGATCAGGGAAATTGCCGTCATGCCGATTAAAGAAAGCACCGCCTGAAAAATGCT
>JAHZFN010000261.1:0-394 GCA_019421315.1 Peptococcaceae bacterium
ATTATGAAAAACGCTGGACCGATTTTTATTATTATGGTGAATATTGCTGGGATTATATAGGGTTTGTTAATATTACGGAAAATTATTACTATTAATTTCTATAAATTAAATTATGCTTGTTGAGGCAAACGTTAGTATTTTGTAATAAAAGCTATTAATAAGAACATGAAAACATCAATGAAAAAAGCTCAACTCTTATTTGTTAAGTAAGGGTTGAGCCTTTTTTTATATTTTGAAGCAGTTTGCAAAAAAACCGCAACAATTTAATTTCAAAAATCAGCTATTGCACAAGGCAGAGGCTATTTCATCTGTTGAGTTTGTGCAGCGTTGTTGATGGAGCCTGCCTGACCGGATGCCAAAGCCTGTTCTGCGAAGGCAACCATTTTTTTCGTCA
>JAHZFN010000261.1:404-1147 GCA_019421315.1 Peptococcaceae bacterium
GCCCACGTAGCCGTTTTGACGAGATGTCAGCATACCTTTGTCGATTTGGTCGTAATTGGTAAGACCCAATTCGTTGGCAACTTCTGTTTTAAATTGTTTCAATACTTCTTTGTTTTCCATTTCTTTCACCTCCAAGGTTTTTTTTGTTGTTTGTCGGGCAAGGCTCTTTTGCCCTGCCGACATTCGTATTATGGTTGAATTGTCGTTTTTATATACAAAATGTTTGATGGTATTTTTTGTTTGCGCTGGCAGTTTTTGCGGCGTTTTTTTTGTTAAATTTGCAATTTGGTTTTATTGCATAAAATCACGATAATCCCGCTCGCCCAGTTCGGGATGAACGGTGCGGACAATTGCTTCCGCCAGAATTTTGGCGCAGACGGGAATGATGGTGCCGATTTCCTTGGGCGTTACCATTAAATCTCCCGAATATGGGCTTAGCAACTCTTCAGCGACGTTTTCCGCTGCATTTTCTGTATTTTGCAAATCCTCTGTTTGCAGGGTGGAAGCCAAATTTATCTGCGGATTATTGATGAAATTCTCCAAAGCCTCGTTGATGATGGAGCCTGCGTGCATAATAGTTGGTATGCCGACGGCGATAACCGGTACTTTCATGTTTGCGGAATTTAATTCTTTGTTGTTTTTGGCGATACCGGAGCCGGGGCGAATACCTGTGTCGGTAATTTGGATGGTGTTGCAGATTCTGGTTATGCTGGCGGTTGCCAAAGCGTCAATGACAATCAGGG
>JAHZFN010000261.1:1157-6839 GCA_019421315.1 Peptococcaceae bacterium
GATTTTTTTGACGACGCCGTCTATGGTTTCAAAGGTGGCAATTCCCGTGTTGCCCAAAACCCCGGGTACCAAAAGGCAGATGGGACTGATTGCTTTTTGTGTTTCTTGGTCGAAAAGATGATAAACATGGGTGGTAGGCTGGATATGGGATACAACGCAGGGTCCCAGAGAGTCGGGCGTTGTGGCGCTGTTGCCCAGACCGACAATCAATGTGGGCTTGTCCTTTTGTATATGATACAAGCTTTTCAGAACATCCGCCGTGGTTTTGATAATGTCATCAGTTAATGCGGCTTCGTTGTAGGTGTGCAGTTCGGGGATTTCCAGCGTAATATATTTGCCGACGGGGCGGCTCATTTGCATTGCTCCCTGTTCGTTTAAAATTTCAATTTCCGTAATTTTGATATGGGAGGCGTGGCTGATTGTTTCCCGCACGCCTTCGATTTCCACGTTAGCTTTGCCTTGCAGAGCCGCCTTAGCTTCTGTTGCCAAATCCAAATTTTCGGTTTTTTTGCGGTAATTAAACATATTTTGGTCTTTCCTTTCTGATTTTTCTTATTATATTATTTAAAAACATTTTACATTTTATGCGAAGTTTGTTATAATAAAATGTAAACTAAAATCATTGAGTAAAAAATCAGATATAAGGTGAAGTTTATGCGTGTGATTGCAGGTATTGCCAAGGGACTGAATTTGAAGGCTCCCAAAGGCATGAAAACCAGACCGACCACCGATAAAGTGAAAGGCGCCATCTTTAACGTTTTGGCGGATTTGGCGGCGGATGCAAAGGTTTTGGACGCTTTTGCCGGCAGCGGGGCTTTGGGCATTGAGGCTTTGAGCCGCGGCGCCGCTCATGTTGACTTTTTTGATAAAGACCGGCAGGCGATAGCTGTGATCAAGGATAATTTGACTCGCGCCAAAATGACGGAATTTGCCGCAGTTCGTACGGGACAGGTTGAAAAAATTATTGCTTCGGATGCTTCGGATTTTTCAGGCTATAATTTGGTTTTTTTGGATCCGCCTTACAACAAAGGGTTCATTGGCAGCATTGAACCGATTTTGCTGGCAGACGGCGTTTTGTCCGACGACGTGGTTGTGGTTTTGGAAACGAACAGCAAAGACCAAGAGCTTTTCCAATCTGATTTATGGGAGTGTTACAAAACTTCGGTTTATGGTGATACGGCGGTAGTTTATTACGGTTTGAAATCATTCAGAAACGAAAAATAAGCTTGTAAAATCAAAGAATTAAAAACCAAAAAAAGTATTCTCAGAGGAATAAGTTGACAGAAATATGTCAAAATAACAATACGGAGGAATTTAGAAATGGAAAATATGATTGACAATATGGATATTAACGCCCTTTTGCAGGAATTGGAAAATTACGTTGACACATCTTCCCGTGTGCCTCTTTCCGGCAAGGTTATTATCGATGGCGATTATGTTTTGGAAATTATTGACAAAATCCATTCCATTTTGCCGGAAGAAATCAAGCAGTCCAAACAGGTTTTGGAACAAAGCGACAAGCTTTTGGAAAGCATTGAAAGTCAAGGCAAAAAAATGCTGGACGACGCCAAAAAGCGTGCCGACGAAATGATTACCGAAAGCGAAATTTATCAAATAGCTCAGCAGGAAGCCGAAAAAATGCTGGCGGAAGCCAAAGCCTACGCCGAAAACGTTGTGTTGCAGGCTAACGCCAACGCCCAAAAAGTTACGGATGATGCCAAAAGATACGTTGACGGTATGCTGAACCAGGTTATCGGCAATCTGAACAATGTTTTGGGCAACGTAACAACAACCCGCGATAATTTCCGCCGTCAGTAATTGTTTTTGTTCCTGCCGAAAACAGCTGTACCCAAAAATCCTGCCAAAATCAGGATGAACAGGCTGAACAGGAGCAGAGAAAGCGGCGTTATATAATTTAATAAATTAACTGCATCGGTTTTGGCAGCGGCAAAAACCGGTGCGGTTTTTTTATAGGCGAACAAAACTACAAGGGGCGCAGTCAGGCTGTGAACAATGCGACATATGCGGTATTTACGCAGGCTGAGGTCCGTTTCTGACACCATGGCGGCAACCTGTGCCTGAATGGAAACGCCGTTCCATGCCAAAACAACTGACGCCGCCAAAAGCATACTCAAAAGGTCGGCGCCCGAATCGGGCAAAAGGGCAATGCCGATGGTCATTTCCCAAAAACCCGCCGCCATGGCAGGCAGGCAGCTTTGATCGATGTTGAAAAAATGGGCGACGGGCGTCAGCAAAATTGTCAAAAGCTTGGTTATGCCCGCAATATCAAAGGCGGCGGTCAGTATGCCGAAAACAACCATAAAGCCGCCCACCAAGCCGATATTGATTAAGGATTTTCTGACCACAATATTGAGGAGCTTGCCCAAAGGCGGACTTTGGCAGCAGCGGATTAGGTTGAAGCCCGCTTTCAGTAGTTTTCTGCGGCAGTATGCAGTTTTTTTGGTTTTGTCTTTGGCAAAAAAGCGCAGTATAATACCGAGCAAAAAATTGACAGGGTAATGGCTCAAAAACAAAATTATGCCGACGGACGGCGTTTGGAAAATACCGACAGCAACCGCAACCAGAATGTACAGAGGTCCCGAATTGTTGGTGAATGCCAAAAGCCTTTCCGCCTCGTCTTTGGTGCAGAGATTTTTTTTGTATAAGCCTGCCGTTATGTTGGCGGCGGTTGGCGTTCCCGAAACAAAGCCCATGACTATTGCCAGGGCAGAGCCGCCCGAAAGCCGAAACAAAGGGCGCATTATCGGTTCTGTCCAAACCGCCAGACATTCCATCAGTCCCACCGCCATTAAAAATTCCGATACGATAAAAAAAGGCAAAAGGGCGGGAATGACGCTTTTCCACCAGGTATCGACGGCGAAAACCGCCGCTTCGTAAACCATTTGCGGATTGGTGAGCATCATAAAAAAAGCGAATATGCCGACAGCAACTTTAATTTTTGACATAGTTTTTCCTTATTATATGCATAAAAATATATGCGGCAAAATGGGTTTTATATAATGTTTATATTAGGTTTTTTGTGAAATTATGCTTTTAATTGTCAGTGACGAAAAATTTATGGGGTTTGGTGAAATCAGCTGTAAATGCGGTTAACAAATGCAGTGAAAAATAATAGAAAAATAATTTAAATAAATGACTATATATAGTCATTTCCTGTTGACTTTGCATTACTTTGCAGTTATAATATAAAAGGTTATTTTGAAAAGTGGTGAAAAGATTTGAAAATTGACGTATCAAAACTGAAAAATGTTAAGCTTGCCAAGGAAAGCTTGGCGCTTAGTGAACAGGTTGACGCTGATGCTTACGGTTATCCCGAAATCTGCCCCAAAAGCGATTTTACTTTTAAAGGCAAAATCGAAAACTTAGGCGATGTTATGGAGCTTTCGGGCGTTGTCAGCGGTGCTTTGGAGTTGGTTTGCAGCCGTTGCCTGCAGCCTTTTGTTTGGAATTTTGAAACGGAAATTTTTGAAACCTACACCAACCACAGTGAAATAGCTGCTGCCGATGAATTTGAAGAAACAACTCTGTTTAACGGAGACGAAATAGATTTGACTCCGCAAATTTTGAAGCAGATATTTCTGGAAATCCCAATGAAAATTCTCTGCAAACCTGATTGCTTGGGGCTTTGCCCGCATTGCGGCGCTGATCTCAATCACGGCGATTGTGGTTGCGACCGAGATGACATTGACGTCAGATTTGCGGATTTAAAAGATTTACTTAACAAGATGAACAAGGAGGTGTAAACAATGGGTGTACCAAAGAATAAGACTTCTAAAGCTAACCGCCGTATGAACCGTGCAGGCAGATATGCAGATAACGCCGCTCCGGCTTTGTCTCTTTGCCCGCAGTGCCATTCTTACAAACAAGCTCACCATGCTTGTCCTGTATGCGGTTACTACAAAGGCCGTCCCGTTATTGCCAAGGAAGAAGAACAACAGGCATAATAAAAAAAATAATTTTTTTGCATAATATAGGGGTTCGCTTGCGAACCCCTATTGAATTTTTGCTTTTAATATGGTAGTGTTTATGGTAGAATATTTTTAGTAGAATATTTTTAGATTGGAAATTAACGGTTATTTATCGAAAACTGCCAAAAAATTTTTTTGAAGTATTTGACGCACGAAAAAACGCAGCATAATATAACAGTGAGCTGCGGTAAAATATAAAATATGAGTAAATATAAATTAATATAATTATGAAAAAAATTTCAACGCAAAATTCCGAATTTTACGGTCGGGCTTGGCGTTGACTGTTATATAAAGCTCTTTTGCGGCAGGCAACGGAGCGTTTGGGTTTATATTTGGTTTTTTATCAAGGAGGAATTTTCCATGACAATTAGAATTGCCATAGACGCAATGGGCGGCGACAATGCGCCGCAGGCTGTGGTGGACGGAGCTGTGAAAGCTGCCGATGCCAATAAGGATTTGGAATTGATTTTGGTTGGTCTGCCCGGGAAACTTCCCAATGCGGAGCAGCTGCCGAAAAACGTTTTTGTTATGGAATGCGGTTCTGTTATGGCAATGGATGAGCCTGTTACCAATTTGCGGCAGAAAAGGGATTCTTCCATTTGGATTGCCACAAAGCTTGTGAAAGACGGCGAAGCGGATGCAGTTATTTCCTGCGGCAGCACAGGCGCCCAGATGTCGGCGGCTTTGCTGCTTTTAAAAAGAATTGCCGGCATTTCCCGCCCTGCCATTTCTTTAACGTTTCCCAACAAGCGCGGGGGTTCCATACTTTTGGACGTCGGTGCCAATATTGAGGTTACGCCGGAGCAATATCAGCAATTCGGCATTATGGGCAGCGTGGCGGCGGAAATTTTGCTGAAGCGACAAAATCCCATGGTAGCTTTGCTGGCAAACGGCACCGAACCCCATAAAGGTACGGATAGTCTGCGCAAGGCGTATGAGCTTTTGGAGGACACAGACGTTAACTTCAAGGGCTTTATGGAAGCCAGAACTATTATGTCGGGCGAGGTTGATGTTATCGTTACCGACGGCTTTACAGGCAACGTTGTTATCAAAGAAGCTGAGGGTATTTCCAAAACTCTGATGTCCATTTTGAAAGAAGAATTGATGTCTTCCGCCAAAAGCAAAATCGGCGCCCTTTTGGCAAAAGATGCCTTTGTCAAAGTTAAGAGCATTTTGGATTACAAGAGAGTTGGCGGCGCACCGCTTTTGGGTGTGCGGGGTATCAGCTTTGTCTGCCACGGCAGTTCCGATGCCAGAGCTGTGGAAAATGCCGTTTTGTCTGCCAAAAATTGTGTGGAATCTAAATTTTTGGAAATTTTGACGGAAAGAGTTCAGCACGAAACAGCCAAAGTTGAAAAAGATAACGCCAAAAATGCCGAGATATAAGCCGAAGCAGACTAAAATTGCCGTATTTAAATATTGAGGAAGATTATTAAAAAAGCTATACAAAAAATATATAAGCGAAAAATTTTTAGGTTTATTTTTTTAAGGAGGAATTGAAAATGACAGTCTTGGAAAGAATTAAAAAGGTTTTGAACACCGAATTGGAACGCAATTTTGACGATGTGGATATGAGTACCACATTTGAAGATTTGCAGCTTGATTCTTTGGATCTTTTGGAGCTGATTATGGCAATGGAAGAAGAATTTGATATTGAAATCGGCGAAGAAGACGGCGACAAAATGAAATGTAT
>JAHZFN010000261.1:6849-9271 GCA_019421315.1 Peptococcaceae bacterium
ACGTTGAAAGCAAAATTGATTAAGGTCGTTTGAAAGTGCTTTTTTAATGAATTAGATCCCGCATTGCAAAAATTGTAAAAGTGTTTAAGCTGTTTTTTTGAAACGGAGATAATCTGTTATGAGTGATGTTTTGAAAGAAAAAAATATTAATGCCGGGGGCAAACTGCATACTTTGGCTGATAAAATCGGCTGGCAGGGCGATTTGGCGCTGCTTCAGCAGGCGATGACACATCCAACGTATTTTGAGGGTGTGAAAGCCGAGGGCAACGTTGACAATCAGCGTTTGGAATTTTTGGGAGACGCTGTGCTGGGAATTTTGGTCGGTGAGGAGCTCTTTCGGCGGTATCCTGCCGCCAACGAGGGTTTTTTGAGCAAAACCAGGTCTTCCATGGTTTGCGAGGGAGCTTTGGCGGATATAGGCAGAACCTTAAATCTTTCCGATTATTTGCTGATGGGAAAAGGCTGTTTGAAAAAAGGAGAACAGTACAGAGATTCTATTATTTCCGATGCATTCGAGGCTATGATCGGCGCAATGTATTTGCAGATGGGCATGGATACTGTCAGAAATTTGGTAGAATTGCTTTTTACAACGGCTTTTGAAAATGTCAGCTCAGACAAATACGAGGATTTTAAAGGGTTGATGCAGCAGCTGGTGCAGAGCCTGGGCGATGAGCATCTGCATTATCGTTTGGTGCGGACGGCAGGTCCCGACCATGACAAGAAGTATACGATGGCTTTATATTATCAAGGCGTGCATTTGGGCGAGGCAACAGGCAAAAGCAAGAAAGAGGCGGAGATGAAAGCCGCTTCCATCGCTTGGCATAACCGAGAAAATTGGCTGCCTGTTTTAGGCTAAAGTCGGTGCTTGGATATAATTTTTTTGAATAACAAACCAAATCGAATAATCAGAAGTATAATAAAAACAGGCGTTATTTATATCGGAGTTTCAGCTGAAGCAAAATATAAATATCGCCGCAGAATTTTTGAGTTTGAAACGGAGGGCGGAATATGACCAAAGCAAAAGGGCATATTCTGCCCTTTTTTATTCCTCATTTGGGTTGTCCGCAAAAATGCATTTTCTGCGACCAAAGAACCATCAGCGGACGCAGCAAGCTGCCGACGGCGGCGGAAATTGCAAACAGCATGGCGGAAAATAAGGACAAAAATTGTCAGCTGGCTTTTTACGGCGGCAGTTTTACAGCAATGCCCGAAGAAAAGCAGCTTTATTATTTGCAGGTAGCCAAGGCGGGGCTTGACGCAGGCTTTATCAGCGGTGTCAGAATTTCCACAAGACCCGATTGCATTGACGAAGAAACGATTGAAAGGCTTAAGCAATACGGCGTTGATACCGTTGAGCTGGGCGTGCAAAGTTTGAACGACGAAACATTGCAGCTTTCAAAGCGGGGGCATGATGCGGCTGCCGCTCTGCAAAGTGTCAGACTGCTGAAAAAATGCGGTTTGACGGTTGGGGTTCAGCTGATGCCGGGTCTGCCGGGGGAGGACGAAAAATCCATCATTTGCGGCGCCAAAAAAATTCTGGCGGGAAAACCGCATTTACTGCGGATTTATCCGGCGGTTGTCGTGAAAAACACCGAGATGGCGGCGATGTATCAAAGGGGAGATTATGTACCCCTTTCCTTGGAAAAAGCCGTTGAGCTTTCGGCAAAAATAACTCTTTGGGCGGCGTATTACGGCGTCAATGTTATCAGAACGGGGCTGAATACCGACGAGCATTTGGCAGAGGAGGTTTTGGCAGGACCCTATCATCCCGCTTTCGGGCATTTGGTCAAAAGCTATATTTGGCGGCAAAAAGTACTTTGGGTAATTGTGGAATTTGGTATTATCAATCCCAATGACGAAATTGCCGAGGTTTTTGCGGACAAAAGCTGCTTACCTATGGTTTTTGGGCAAAACTCAACCAACAAAGAGTATTACCGAAAAGCGGCGGCAAACGACCGTTTGCGTATAAGAGGTTTTAATGAAAAATTCAGTGGCGGCAAAGATGATATTATTGTTGTCGGCAAGGACGGCGGCGTTTGCCGCCGCAGCAACGAAGATTTTTTGCAATATTTTGTCGGCAAGCCGTATTGAAACCGAGTTGGAATAATTGGCTAGGCGAAGATTTAAGAACAGGTTAGCATATTGGCTTGCTTAAAAACCTTGCACTTGTTGACTGCGGCTTTTTGTGGTAAAATAAAGTGTTAGAGTATAACCGAAAATAATTATACATAATAACATTATAAAATTTGGCGGCATCAAATATTGAGATGGCGTTTCTGCCGTTTTCCCGCATGATATTTGATTTGGTGCGGCATGGTCGGAAACGGTTTTCTCTTAAATTTTCGATTTTTAATATAGATTTTTAATATATAAGTTATTTAATATATAAGTTATTTAATATATATATTTTTTTCAGAGGTTG
>JAHZFN010000262.1 GCA_019421315.1 Peptococcaceae bacterium
ATGGTATGCGGCAGTTTTTCCGCCAGCTCTCGGCAGCGTTGTTCATTCTCTTCAAAAAGCTTTACGTTGAAACTGCGGATTTTCTTTTCAAAAATTTCCGCCAGATAATAGCCTATCAGTTCACCGCCGAAAATGGCAATATTATTGATTTTTTTGTGAGGCGAACCGATATATTTTTCGATGGCGCTCATATTTTCCGTAGACGCCACAAAATAAATTTCATCTTTATCCAAAACTATGGTATCACCGCGGGGAATGATGATTTGTTCGTTGCGGATTATGGCAACGACAACGCAGGGTTTGGGGAAATTGATTTCCGCCAGGGATTTATTAATAATATTAAATGTATTGTTGATTTTCAAACCAAGCATCAAAACACGGCCGTTGGCATAATACTGCACATCATGGGCTTCGGGATAAAGTATCAGCTGAGAAATTTCCTGGGCGGCATATTCTTCGGGGTTAATGATCAAGTCAATACCCAATTCTTTCATCATTTTGTCGTCCCATGTGGCATAGATGGGCTGACGGATTCTGGCAACCGCCTTGGGTGTGCCCAATTTTTTCGCCAAAAAACAAGACATCATATTGACTTCATCACATTCCGTTGCGGCAATAATTAAATCCGCCGTGTTGGCACCTGCGTTCAGCAAATCAGAAATTTGGTTGCCGTAGCCCTGAATTGTACGTACATCAAGATACTCCGCCACGTTCATCAAACGAAATTTATTTTTTTCAATCAGCGTTACATCGTAACCCTTGGCGCTGAAAGTTGCGGCAATGCTGAACCCAACCTTGCCTGCGCCCACAACTATGGTTCTCATCTGAAAAAGCCTCCTAATAACCTAAACCTAAAGCATAAAATCTCAAAAACTTTATTTTGATAAATATTTTAACCTATTAAACCTAAATGTATTAAAAAATATACGCAAATCATCAAAGAAAACATGGAAATAAATGAAGTAAAAACAACTATGTTTGCCGCCAAATTGCTGTCGCCGCCGATAATTTTAGTCATTGTAAAAGAAATTGTGGCGGAAGGCGTGGCAAAAACAGCCATCAAAGCCGCCAGTTCAATTCTCTTAAAACCCATCATAACGGCTGCGGTCAGTGCAGCGGCAGGCACTGCAACCAGCTTGACGGCGATAGTCGCCATAAGCTCCTTGCAGTGCTCCGAAACGCTGGAAAACGTCAGGAAAGAGCCTAATATCATCAAGCTGAAAGTAGAGGCTGCCTTTGCCAGGCTTTGCAGAGGCTGCATAACAATCTTCGGCAAAGCAATGCCCCCAATAT
>JAHZFN010000263.1 GCA_019421315.1 Peptococcaceae bacterium
GCTGTCGCTAAGGCGGCAGAAAATGCTGACGGTGAATTGTCTCAATCGGAAGTTGACGGTGATTTTGAGGTTATGGAGGATTCTGCTGATGCAGACGAATACGACTGGGCTTCCACAACCTGGGCAGGCGGTTTGGATTTCAGCTGGTATGATGAAAATGACGTAAAATCCGAATATCATATCACAACACCTGCGCAGTGGGAAGCCTTGGCTTGGATCTGCTCCGAAGACTTGGCGAAACTGGCTGATTTCGACACCAACACAGCAAGCAACATCAAAGCTGTAAAAGGCACAGTTCCCACAACGCAAAACAAATTCGAGGGTATAAAAATCTATCTGGATAATGATATTGACATGGGCGGCGTTTATGATGCCGAAAGCAACACTTGGTCAGGTCCCAACTATTATCCAATAGGTTCTCAGGCAGCCAATGATTTGGAAACAGGTCGTTTTTATAATTCTTTCTATGGCAGTTTTGACGGACAGGGTCATATAGTTAAAAACGTATACTGCAAACGCACGAATGCTTCTGTTGGTGATAAGGGTTCCCAGTCCATCGGTTTGTTCGGCAGAATCGGTGCAGAAGATGATGCAGCTCCTTATCCCGATGTTAATATTACCATTGAAAATGTTGCTGTAACAGGTTATATTGCAGGTTACCGTTCCACAGGCGGTGTAGTCGGCAAAACACTGCACGTTGCCGCAGGTAAACAAATTGTTGTTCAAAACTGTCTGAACTTTGCGGAAGTTGTAACCAACAACGGTTCCAAAGGTACAGGCGGTATCGTTGGTACTCTTTGGAACGGTGCTGCCGTTTTAAACTGTGCTAATTTCGGAAAAGTAACGGCAGCATACAGAAGTGCCAACGTTGCGGGTGTTTCCGGTTCGGCAGAAGGTCCCACAACCAATTCCTATAACGTTGGTACAGTAACCAATACAGTAAATGCAGCAAACTCCGGCGCAGTAGCTTTGAACCAAAGCACAGCCAATGTAACAAACTGCTATGCTTTGCAAGGTTCCTGCCCCGGCTTTACAGACAGCATTGTCAACGGCAAAACTTTTGTCAGCGGCGGCTGGAAAACCGAAGCTGAAATGAAATCCGCCGCTTTTGTCAATGCGCTGAACGGTGAAGACGGCGATAACTGGACAATGGCGGCTGAAAGTGACGCAATCTACGGCATAATGCAGGCGGCAGGCGTTGCAGGCTATCCTGTTCCCGCAGCTTTCATCAGCTCGGAAGAACCTGCGGTTTGGGACGGCAAAACCGTTGATACCTCCTGGTACAATGCGTCCGCCGACGTATATGAAATTTCCGCAGTCGAACAGCTGGCAGGCTTGGCAGCCATTGTCAACGGTACGGCTGAGGGCATTGAAAAAACAGATTTTGCGGGCAAAACCGTAAAATTGATGAACGATATTACTATTGATAAAGCAGGTAAATATACCGCCGCCGAAGGCGTGTTCGGTTCTACCAATTATGGCATGAAAGCAACCTGGTACAAAGCTAATGACAATGCCGTTATCTGGACTCCCATCGGCACAGGTACCGCAACTGCCGCCAATGCTGTTGCAACGGCAAATTATTTTGCAGGTACATTCGACGGTCAAAACCATGCGGTAAACGGTATTTACACAGACGGTGCTGCTTCCGTGCAGGGCTTGTTCGGCTGTGTATCCGGTACTGTTAAAAATCTGACGGTAGGCAGCGGTTTGGTTGCCGCCAAACAAATCGCAGGCGGTGTTGCCGCTTATGTAAACAACGGTACAATCGAAAACTGCACAAACAAAGCTCTTGTTTATGCGGACGGCGGTCAGGTTGCTGATTCCAACATTGAAAACGGTCTCAGCCGTTCCGGTTCTGTCGGCGGTATTGCAGGCTTGGTTGCAGGAAATGTAACTGTATCAGGCTGTCAAAACGACGCTGATATTACTTGCACCAACACAGCCAAAGGCGGCCGTGTCGGCGGTATCATCGGTTTGAACGACACAGGCAAAGGCTCCGTAACCAAATGCATAAACAACGGCAAGGTAGACGGCTATCAGTATGCAGGCGGTATCATCGGCGCCAACTTCTCCGCTGATTTCCTCATCGACCAATGCGGCAACAGTGGCAAAACCATCGGTCATAGCTCCGGCAGCACATATGTGGGCGGTGTTACATCTTATACAAAAGGCAATATTGCCAACTGCTTTAACACAGCCGACGTTGCAGTTTACATTGACGGCAAAACAGGTACCAAAGCAGCTCACTTCGGCGGTATTGTTTCAGATTTTGCAGGTGAACAAATTACCAATTGCTACAACACAGGTTCTCTTTTGACATATGACGGCTACACTCGTTCCAGTTATGGTTCTATCTGTGCTTCCGGCTACGACAAAGGCGGTGTTGCCAGACTGATTAACTGCTACGGTTTGGATACAGTTGCAGGTGAAGACATCACAAACAGCGGTTTGGTTATTCAAAAAACCGCCGACGAAATGAAAACCGCCGAATTCCTTAATGCATTAAACGGCAATGGCAGAGCTTTCATTTTCAACAACGACGGTACTCCCGTTCTTCGTTTCATGACAGCAGACGACAGCACACTGGTTGGCGTAACTGTTTCCGCTCAACCCAAACTGGAATACGGCGAAGGCGAAACCTTTGACACAAGCGATTTGGTTATCAAGGCCAACTATTCCGACAATACATCGGTTGTTGTTAAAGATTACACCGTAAGCAACATTGAACCTTTGAAATTGACAGACAAACAGGTTACAGTTACCGCAACCTACGAAGGCCGTCAGTATCAATTTGTATTTGATATTACAGTAGCCTCCGGCTATATTGTTTCCACTGTTCCCGATACGCAGTATGCGGCAAAAGGCAGCACATTCACCGTGGGATTGGTTGTAAACTCCACAGCCAATTCCGTATTCGCAGGCGTTGAAGCGGTTATGAATTACGATACTTCCGTTTTGGAATATATAAGCGCCGATTCTCAAAACGTTAACGCCACAGCAGGCAAGGTTAAATTCGGCAAATACGGCGACAATCAAGAAGTGGGCGACGGCTACAAGGTTCTCACAGTAACCTTTAAGGCTTTGGATAATATTCCCGCAGGTCAAACCGAAGCATTGTTCTCTGTTTCCGATGCAATGGTAACTCCGCAGGGTCAGCCCACAGGCATTGCCGCCAGATGTGGCGCCGATGGTGTTGTTACCTTGACAAATTACCCCGTAACATTGCCCGCGGGCGCAAAGGACGTTGCAGGTGTTGACGCCAACGGTCAGTATGTTTTCGGACAGGACATCACTTTCAAATTTCTCGATTTGGCAGAAGGAAATTTGGTTATCGCTAAAATCGGCGACGGTGCAGGCAATATTTTGACAGCGCAGGACGACGTTTATACAATTCCCGCATCTGAAATTGACGGCGCTGTTGAGGTTACCGTGGAAGAAACATCGGGTTCCGTTTCCTTTATTGAATTTGATACATACAAAGCGGCTCCCACAGGTTACAAGTTAGTGAAATTTGTACCCGCCAACCAAGACGCTGCTGTTCAGTATCAATACAACGGCAGTGAAATGTTTAAAACAACCAAAGGCGCATACAGCCGAGACGGCAGCTGCTATGTATTCTTTGTTACCGCCGACACAACCGAATTGAAGGCTCTCAAAGCAATCACCGTCGCCGAAGGTACAAACACTGTTTTGAGCTATGACGGCGATGTAAACGGCAACGGCAATGTTATGATTGATGATGCTCAGCTGGTATACGATTTAAGCACAAACTGGAGCGGCTATCTTGCAGATACAGCATTTACCACAGTTTCCATGTTTAACAGATTGGAGGCTGATGTAAACGGCGACGGTGTTGTTGATGTAACAGACGCCAGAGTTATTGTAAACATTATATTGGGTGTTTTGAGTTAATCCTTTGATAAATTGCAGGGGTTGAGAAAATAATTATTAAGATATTTTCTGTTTAACCCACATTCTCATATTGAAAAAGCAATGCCGTTTTCGGCATTGCTTTTTCTTTAACCAATATGTTATTATGAGTGTAAGACAAAGGTTAAAACAGTGGCTTGTTTGGATTGATATTTATTGATATTTTTGCTAAATATTGGGGTGATGTTAGTATCTCCGAATTTTGCAAAATGCAATTGCAAAAATATGACAAAAATCATTAAGAAAAAAGGCAGTATTTTCTTTAAAATATTGACTTTTTACGGTAAATATCATATTATATTTTTATGAGTATAGTATGTTGTTCTATACGCATTTTGTATTTTTAAGCACAAAAATCTGTTAAAAAATTTATTGCTTGATTATACAAATATCGTATATGAAAAAATGCTGTGTTTTTTGTGAGTGCTTTGGTGTTGTTCTTTAAATTGTTCTTTCATTTGTATAAGATTTTTATACAAACGAAGTAAATAATTTTCTGACATTATGATGTTACAGGAGGTTTTTTATGGTGATTCAAAGCAAAAGAACCAAAATTTTCGGTTTGCTTGCATTGTTGGTTTTGGTTGGGGCATTTGCTGCTCTGGGGCTTAACAGTGCAATGGCAGATTCAGTCAGCATTACTGCTCCGAGTAATGTTATATTGTATCCGTGCAGAGACTCCGCAGAAATGTCTGTTACTTGGTGGGATTCTGCTACGGCTGCAAGCGGGCAAGTGGTTTATGGCACAGATGAAAATTTGACCGATGCCAAAACTGTTAATGCGACACAGTCTGCCACAGGCGATTCCGCCAATAAATATTCTGCCTTTGAGGCAAAGATGACAGGACTTGCCGCAGGCACAAAATATTATTACAAAGTCGGTCATGACAATGTATGGATCAAAACCAACAGCTTCACAACTCAGCCCGCCGACACAACGGCTTTTGAATTTGTGTTTTTGG
>JAHZFN010000264.1:0-6650 GCA_019421315.1 Peptococcaceae bacterium
TATGGCAGGGGCGGCAGTTGCGCCTGCGTTGGGAGTTATTAAAGAATATTTTGCGGACGATAATCAGCTTTTTGTACAAATGATTATCAGTATACCTGCGGTTTTTATTGTTATAACCAATTTGCTTTTTCCAAAGCTTTGTAAAGTGTTTTGCTCCAAAACCTTGGTTTTGATTGGTTTGCTGCTTTATACGTTCGGCGGTTGTCTGGCGGGTGTTTTTAACAATATAGCTTTGGTTCTTGCGGCTCGTGCGTTGGTCGGAGTTGGTGTCGGTATTATTATGCCGCTTTCGACGGGGCTTTTGAGCTTTTATTATCCGCCCGAAGAACAGGCAAAATTAATGGGATATTCCTCCGCCATGAATCAGATGGGCGGCGTTGTCGCAACCTTGCTTTCTGGCATATTGGCAGGGATAAGCTGGCGTGCAGCCTTTCTCGTTTATTTGCTGGGACTTTTCAGCATTGTTCTGTGTTTTATATTTTTGCCCAACGACCAAATATCCTGCCCGCAACCTTTTTCAGAAAAGAAAAAAGCAAAAGGAGGTGTTTTCAAAAACAATTATTATTTTGTTCTCGCCATGTTTCTGCTGATGACCACATTTTTTATTTACCCTGCTAATTTTGCTATGCAGGTGCAGGCGGACGGTTTAATTCCTCAGAAATATGTGGCTGTTATCATGGCAGGGATGGATTTGATTGCCTTTTTCGGCGGTTTGCTTTTTGTTTCTGCCAAAAGGCTGTTTAAAAACTATACAAAATTTTTGGCGCCTGTTTTGTTTTTGGCAGGCTATCTGCTTTTGGCGGTAGTCGGCGGCCGGTTCGGAACCTTGCTCGGTTCCGCCTGCATAGGTTTTGCCAACGGCGCAGGTATTCCTTTCATTATTTCAACGGCGTCCCAAAGAGCGGGCAAGGACGCCGTTACAACAGTTATGCCTTTGATTTCGGCGGCGCTTTATTTGGCGCAGTTTGTTTGTCCTTTTATCATGTCGGCTGTTGGCGGCGTTTGCGGCGGCGTCAGTCATCTGCCGTATTGGACGGCGACGGCTTTTGCGGTTCTTTTTGCAGTATGCTCGGCGTTAATCCCCAATGACGAAAGCAAAAAGCCTGTATTTTAGTGAAAACCAACATAATAAAAAACAATTAAAATATCTTCTGAATTGCCGAATAACCTGCTGTAAAAGTCTTGCAATCGCACTGATTTTATGCTATACTTATCAAGTATGATATTACACGGGTGGTCCGCTGTCATCGTGCAGGTGGGTGATAAGAACATTCGGGATTTATTTAAAGGAGGACAAAAAATGAACCTGATTGAAGCTTTAGAAAAAGAACAACTCCGTGATGACATTCCTCAGTTCCGCCCCGGCGATACTTTGAGACTGGACGTTAAGGTTGTTGAAGGCAGCAAAGAAAGAATTCAGCAATTTGAAGGTGTTTGCATCAGAAGACAAAACAGCGGTATCCGCGAAACCTTCACTTTGCGCCGTATGAGTTACGGTGTTGGCGTGGAAAGAACTTTCCCCGTTCATTCTCCCAAACTCGCTAAAATTCAGGTTGTTCGCCGCGGTAAAGTTCGCAGAGCCAAATTGTATTATCTGCGTGAAAGAACCGGTAAAGCAGCCAGAATTAAAGAAATCAGATAGTTTATTTTGCAGGTGGGCGTTTTTGCCCACCTGTTTTCCGTTTTATTATGGTTTGTTGTTGTTGGTTTTCGTTGACAAAGCAGGCGTTTGTTTGCTATAATAAATTATTAGAAAAAGTTTATATATTTTAAAGCTATGAAACGGGTTTTTGCCATGACTGTGCAGCTTCAGAGAGGTTATCCGGCGGCTGTGAGATAACTGCTGCATTTGGTAAAAAGAACACCGCGGAGCAGGCATTTGCAAAGAATGCCCGGTGAATTTGAAGAATTTGCCGTTATGTAATGAAGTGAGCCTTTCGCAGGCTTGATTAGGGTGGCACCACGGGTATAATCTCGTCCCTTTTAGGCAGGGTGCTTTTTTTATACCGCAAAACAGCTTTAGGTTCGGCAGCAGAAGTATAGGTTAATGATTCAGTAGAATAATACAAATATGTTGAGTGAAATAAAAATGAGGAGGTAAATATGGCAGTTAAAAGACCGAGAGGTACCAACGATTTTTTGCCTGAGGATACTGCGAAATGGCAATATATCGAGCAGGTAATGCGTGATTTATGCAAGGATTACGGCTACGAAGAAATTCGCACGCCGATTTTTGAAGATACCGAGTTGTTCCAAAGAGGCGTCGGTGACACAACCGACATTGTGCAAAAAGAAATGTACACATTTGACGATGCAGGCGGCAGAAGCATTACACTGCGCCCCGAAAACACGGCGGCGGCCGCCAGAGCCTACATCGAGGACAAGCTTTTTGCCAACACACAGCCCACAAAGCTTTTCTATATCGGACCAATGTTCCGCTACGAAAGACCCCAGGCAGGTCGTTTTCGTCAATTCCACCAGTTCGGCGTTGAATGCTTCGGCACAAATTCCCCTGCGGCAGATGCGGAAATTATCGCTTTGGCGTGGGAGTTTTACCGCCGTCTGGGTTTGAAGGATCTGGAAGTTCATTTGAACAGCGTTGGCTGTCCCAACTGCCGTCCCGCTCACAGAAAGCAGCTTCAGGAGTTTTTGAAACCCCGTTACGATGAGCTTTGCGACACCTGCAAAGGTCGTTATGAAAAAAATCCACTGCGTATTCTGGATTGCAAAAGCCCCGTTTGTCAGGAGCTGACCAAAGGCGCACCTACAACCTTGGACTGCCTTTGCGATGACTGTAAAGAACATTTTGAAGCTGTTAAAAGCTATCTGGATGCGGCAGGTATTCCGTACACTATCGACAATCGTTTGGTAAGGGGTCTTGATTATTATACAAATACAGCCTTTGAAATTCACATGAAAGGCATCGGCGCACAAAGTGCTGTTTGCGGCGGCGGCCGTTACAACGGTTTGTTGGAAGAAATCGGTGACCGTTCCATTCCGGGTGTCGGTTATGCTTTGGGTATGGAAAGAGTGTTTAATTCTTTGAAAGCCCAGGGCATAGAAATTCCTGTTAATAATGATAAGGACGTTTTCATTGCAACACTGGGTGAAAATGCCGGAGTTCCTGCATTTACAATTTTGAATAAGCTGCGTGAAAACGGCATTAAGGCGGAAATGGATTTGCTGGGCAGAAGTTTGAAAGCCCAGATGAAATATGCCGACAAATTTAATGTTAAATACACGATAATTTTGGGTGACGATGAAATTGCCAAGGGTGTGGCTTGTGTGCGTGATATGTCCGACAGCAGCCAAACGGAAGTTCCTTTGACAGACGTTGTTTCCGAATTGGTTAGCAAAATCAAATAAATTATATATAAAAAATAATATAAATTACGGAGGTATGAAAAAGATGGCAGAAGCATTATCAGGTTTGAAAAGAACCCATATGTGCGGAGAGGTTACCATGGCTGACAACACCAAAGAAGTGGTGTTGATGGGCTGGGTACAAAGGAGACGCGACCACGGCGGTTTGATTTTCGTGGATTTAAGAGACAGATCAGGTTTGGTGCAGGTGGTTTTTGACCCTGCAAGCGGCGAAGATGTTTTTGCCAAAGCCGAAAGAATTCGTTCCGAATACGTTATTGCCGTAACAGGTAAGGTTCGCCCCAGACCGGAAGGCACAGTAAACCCCAAAATGAAAACAGGCGAAATCGAAGTTTACACTTCCGAAATGAAAGTTTTGAGCGAAGCTAAAACACCTCCTTTCTATGTTGAAGACGGTGTTGTTTGCGATGAGCTGGTTCGTTTGAAATATCGTTATATCGATTTGCGCCGTCCCGAAATGCAAAAATGCTTAATGCTTCGTCATAAAGTGGCTTTTGCTATGCGTGACTTTTTAAATCAACATGGTTTCATGGAAATTGAAACACCTATGCTTGGTAAAAGCTCTCCGGAAGGCGCCAGAGATTATCTGGTTCCCAGCCGTGTTCATCCCGGTGAATTCTACGCTTTGCCCCAAAGCCCTCAGCTTTACAAACAAATTTTGATGGCATCGGGTATGGACAGATATTTCCAGATTGCCCGTTGTTTCCGCGATGAGGATTTGCGTGCCGACCGTCAGCCCGAATTTACTCAGCTTGACATCGAAATGTCCTTTATCGAAGAAGATACAATTCAGGATTTGATGGAAAAACTTATCCAGTACATTTTCAAACAGACAATGGATATGGATATTCCCGCTCCTTTCCCCAGAATTACTTATGAAGAAGCCATGGAAAAATACGGTTCCGACAAACCGGATCTGCGTTTTGACATTCCTCTGGTTGATGTTGCCGATCTTGTTATCGACAGCGACTTCAAGGTTTTTGCAAATGTTGCCAAAAACGGCGGCAGAGTTAAAGGTATCAATGCCAAAGGCGGCGGCAAATATTCCCGCCGTGAAATCGACGCTTTAACAAAATATGTTGCCATTTACGGTGCCAAAGGTTTGGCTTGGATGCAATATACCGAAGACGGTATTAAATCTTCCATTACCAAATTCTTCACAGAAGAACAGCTGAACGCTATCGGCGAAAGAATGGGCGCCGAAAAAGGCGATTTGCTGCTCTTTGTTGCCGATAAACCCAGTGTTGTTGCCGATGCTTTGGGTCATCTGCGTTGTGAAATCGCCAGAAAAGAAAATCTTATTAACCCTGAAGAATTTAATTTCTCTTGGGTTACCGAATTCCCGCTTTTGGAATGGGATGAAGAAGAAAAACGCTATGTTGCCAAACATCATCCTTTCACTTCTCCCATGGACGAAGATTTGCAGTACATCGAATCCGATCCGGGCAAGGTTCGTGCCAAAGCTTACGATATGATTTTGAACGGTGTTGAGTTGGGCGGCGGCTCCATCCGTATCCACAGAAACGAAGTTCAAAAAGCTATGTTCAAGCTTTTGGGTATGAGCGAAGAAACCGCCAGAGCCAACTTTGGTTATCTGATGGATGCCTTTGAATACGGTGTTCCGCCGCATGGTGGTTTGGCATTTGGTTTGGACAGAATGATTATGCTGATGGCAAAACGCGACAGTATCCGTGACGTTATCGCATTCCCCAAAACCCAAAGTGCTTCCGATATGATGACATTGGCTCCCAGCACTGTTGAAGACAAACAGCTGCGTGAGCTTTCCATCAAAACAAATGTTAAACAGAAAAAACAAGAAAAAGCGGAAAACAAAACCGATAACTAAAGTAAAGAATAAAGTTAATAATAAGGAAAATAATGCCGAATAATTTTGCTTTATTCTGTGTATTTTGCCTTAAGTTTATGATATAATAATATTAGCCCTTGATGTGAGGGGTATCGAGCAGTTTTGAGCCAACACCTTTTATAAGGGAATCCATATAGAGCAGCGGACGCAATGCCTCGATTTCGGTGGACTGCGAAAACTGTTCTGAGGATACCCACCTGCAATTGCAGGTTCAAAACCTTCGGTTCCCCGCATCTTAGGGCATTTTTTTAGGAGGATTTATTTTCATGACAATTTCCCCAAAAGAAGCAAAAGAAAAAATTATCGTTGCCCTTGACGTGCCTACACGTGCCGAAGCCATGGCTTTTGTGGAAAAACTCCATGACGAAGTTGGCGCTTTCAAAATCGGCATGCAGCTTTACAATGCCGAAGGTCCAGATATTATCCATGATATTCAGGCGGCGGGCGGCAAGGTTTTTGTTGATTTGAAATTTCACGATATTCCCAATACCGTTGCCCAAACCACAAAGGTTATCACAGGCAGAGGCGCTTTTATGTTCACTGTTCATGCCGGCGGCGGTTTTAAAATGCTGGAAGCGACAGCCAAAGCCAAAGCCGAAACAGTTGCCGAAAAAGGTATTCCAAACCCCATTGCTTTGGCAGTTACAGTGCTTACCAGTATCAGTCAGGAAGAATTTGAGCAGGAACTGGGCATTGCCAGAAAAGTGGAAGAACAAGTTGTACATTGGGCAAAAATGGCAAAAGAAGCCGGTATGGACGGCGTTGTGGCATCTCCCAAGGAAATCACTGCAATCCGCAAGGCTTGCGGCGACGATTTGATTATCGTAACTCCCGGTATCAGACCCCGCTGGGCAGCCGCCAATGATCAAAGCCGTATCATGACGCCGAAAGAAGCCGTTGAAGCAGGCGCCAACTATCTCGTAATCGGCAGACCAATCACCAAGCACGAAAATCCTGCCGAAGCTGCAAGATTGATTGTGGAAGAAATTACGGCAGCCCAATAGACTTTTTTACATAATTATTAAATATACTTAAAACAGCCGTCAAAACGGCTGTTTTTTTATCTGCGAAAAATTTCACAAAAAAAATAATATTAAGTCCCATAAATGGTACAGTCAATTTAATATAATACAATTAAAGAAAGAAGAAAAGCAATATTAAAAATAACTTGATTGTGACGTTAGGAGTGAATGAATATGCCGACAGATTTCAACAGAGATGGTAAAATTGATGCCAGAGAGGTGGATTTAAGTTACAGAATGTATCTTGAACAAACCGAAAATCAGTATGTACCGGGCGGCACCGGATGCAGCAGGGAAATTAAGGATAATGAGTATATAGACCCGGTTATTCTTCCTTTTGTTGGTTTGCTTTTTCATTATGGCTTTTGGGCATATTT
>JAHZFN010000264.1:6660-9143 GCA_019421315.1 Peptococcaceae bacterium
ACATTACGGAAGCTGTGCAGACCTTTTTATGTTCTGGAATATCGGCTTATTGCTTCCTTGTTTTTTTGCAGGTTATTTCTGTTACAAATATGCAATTGAAAAAATAAAGAAAAAATATCCCGATAGCAAAGAATTGGGCAGGGAACTAAAGAAAATAAAAAAGAAATTTCCTGTTTTGACTATTATTTTGGTGTCGGTCAATTTAGTTGGCGTTGCGGTTCATATTATTATAGGTTTTGATGTTTATAGCACATGGATGCACTTTATGTCATGTGTGTGGACACTTTTTGGAGTAGTTTCAAATACCTATATTAGTTACAGATGTTATTTTAAGGTTTATGTTAATCATGAATTATTCTTATTGTGGTTAAATTACGATGTTGATGAATGGCATTAATTATTAGTAGTTTTATATTTATATCTTGGTAATTTTGCTTAGTATTATGAGTTAAATTATTGAATAAATTTTGCGGTTCTCTAAATATACTGTCATTAATTGAGAAAGGCAGGAAAAGCAGACTTGTGTATTACTTTATACAGGTCTGTTTTTTTGCCGTGATTTTTGATATACTTATATTTAAGTATTTAAGCAGAAAAACAGTGCATAAAATTTTTGCAAAATGTGTAGTTTATAGTTATATAAGTCAGCGGAGGTGCAGTATGCAGTTTCAGAAAATGCAGGTGGAATCGGAGTGTGACGGTTTGCTTTTGGATGTTGCGTTGATGGTTCCCGAAACGGCTCCCAAAGGAATTGTGCAAATTGTACACGGTATGTCGGAGCATAAGGAAAGATATTATGATTTTATGCAGTTTTTGACCGAAAACGATTATGCGGTAATTATTCACGACCACAGAGGTCATGGCAGAAGCGTCAAAAGTCGAGATGATTTGGGCTATATGTATGATGACAGCGGCGAGTTTATAACGGAGGATGTTCATCAAATCAGCCGTTTGGCAAAGGAATATTTCTCAAATTTACCGTATTTGCCGTTTATACTGTTTGGGCACAGCATGGGTTCTTTGATTGTCAGAAAGTACATTAAAAAATATGATAAAGAAATCGACCGTTTGATTGTCTGCGGTTCGCCCGGCAATAACCGCCATGTGAATTTCGGCTTGTGGCTGATTAGGCGCGGTATTGCTAAATACGGCGATCATTACCGCAGTTCTTTTATCAACAGCCTGGCAGGCGGCAAAAACAACAAAAAATTCGCCGACGGCACATCGGAAAAGCTTTGGCTCAGCAGCAGCCGCAGTTCGGTGCAGCTTTATGACGACGATCCGTTATGCGGCTTTATTTTTACTTTAAACGGTTTTCAAAACCTGCTGCTGCTTTTGAAATCGGTTTACGATAAACGGGGTTGGCGTTTGGCATCCCCCGAATTGCCGATACTTTTTATTGCAGGTTCCGACGACCCGATAATCATGAACGAAAAATCCTGGCAGAAAAGCGTGCAATTTATGAGGAAAATAGGTTATCGCAGGGTGGACTGCAAGCTGTACAGGGGTATGCGCCACGAACTGCTGAACGAAACCGATAACAGGCAGGTTTACCGAGATGTTCTGGACTGGATAAATACAGGGCATATTGAATGAACTTGAAGTAGTAAGCGGTTTGCGTTTTTTGGTTGACGAGCGGGCATTGCTTAATGTATAATAATGCCATAGGTTTATATTCTTTGCCGCAGAACAAAGGGATTTTTCAGCTGCGGCTGTTTAAGGTTATATTTTAGGTTTTAATTATGAGAATTGACGGATATTTCGGTATGCCGCCGCAATTTTGGGCGTGCGGAGGAATTATTTTCAGTTCGGTCTTTTGGTATGGAAAAAAGGATTTGATTTTTATCACGCCTTTTAATAACGGAGGAATTATTAATTAATGAGCAAAATTGCAATTGTTACCGACAGCAACAGCGGTATCACCCAAAAAGAAGGCAAGGCGATGGGCGTTTTTGTTTTGCCTATGCCTTTCTACATTGATAAAGAGTTGTTTTACGAAGATATTACTTTGACCCAGGAAGAGTTTTACGAAAAATTGCGGCAGGGTACTGATATAAGCACTTCTGCTCCGTCGCCGGGAGAGGTTGTTGAGTTTTGGCAGAAAATTTTGGCTGATTATGATGAATTGGTTTATCTGCCCATGTCCAGCAGTCTGAGTTCGTCTTGTGATATGGCAAAAATGCTGGCGCAGGATTTTGACGGCAAAGTGCAGGTTGTGGATAACCAAAGAATTTCCGTAACTCTGCGTCAGAGCATTGTTGATGCCATGGAGCTGGCAAAAGACGGTTATTCCGCCGCAGAAATTAAAAAATATTTGGAAGATGACAAAAAAAACAACAGCATTTATATTGCGCTGGACACTTTGAAATATTTGAAAAAAGGTGGAAGAATTACACCTGCGGCGGCGGCTGTCGGCGAAGTTTTGGGTATTAAGCCCGTTTTGCAAATTCAAGGCGGCAAGCTGGATGCCTTTGCCAAATGCC
>JAHZFN010000265.1 GCA_019421315.1 Peptococcaceae bacterium
ATTGCCAAAAGGCTGGGCTGTTTTAATTACGAGCTGGAACAAAGGCAGTTTTACGACCATGTTGTTGTCAACGACCAAGTGGAAAGAGCCGTTGCCGAAATCAGAGATATTTTAAACCGCAAGGCAGATGAATAAAATGCCGAACAACGGATAGTGAATTTTGTATGTTTTTAATTTTTGACAATTAGTTTTGAAAGGTAAATTATTTTTAAACAGTTTGCAAAAACGGTTATTAATAATTTTTCATATTTTTAATTTTATATTTTAGTTTAATATTTCTCACGTTGTAATATAAGGAAAATGAGGGAGGTCGGTTCATTATGATGAATAAGCCCTATATTGATGAATTATCCGAAAAAGGTGAATCCAGATACACCTTGATTGCAGTTGCCGCCAAAAGAGCAAGGCAGATTACCGAGGAAAATCCGGAGCTTTCCCGTTCCGGCGCTATTAATCCCGTGTCCCAGGCGCTGCACGAAATCAACGACGACAAATTGAAATGGCATCATCATGTTAAAGAAGCTGCGCCCACTGAAGTTTTGGCTGCTCAAGTTATTGCCGACGGTGCAGGCACTGCCAATGAAAATGATGAAGCGGTGCAGTCTGTTAACGATACGGACCGAGCTTAAACGGCGAATTACGGTGAATAATGATGTTTAGCGGAAAAAAAATAGTTTTGGGAATAACGGGCGGCATTGCCGCCTACAAAGCGGCGGATGTTGTCAGCTGGCTTGCCAAAAACGGCGCCGAGGTTCATGTTGCAATGACCGAAAATGCGGCAAAAATCATTTCGCCGCTGACTTTGCAGACTCTTTCCAAACGGCCTGTTGTAGTTGACGAATTTGCCACGGGTTTCGGCTGGCAGGTGGTGCATATTACGTTGGTGGAAAATGCCGATTTATTGGCTGTTATTCCCGCAACGGCAAATTTTATGGCAAAGGTAGCCCACGGCATTGCCGACGATGCTCTGACTTCTGCGGTTTTGGCGGCAGCCTGCCCCAAGCTGATGGCACCTGCGATGAATGTGCATATGTTTGAAAATGCTGCCACCCAAGCCAATCTGCAAACCTTGCAAGACCGCGGCTGGCACATTGTGGAGCCTGCGGTCGGGATGTTGGCGTGCGGCTACGAGGGCAAAGGCAAGCTGCCTGCTTTGGAGGTTTTGCAGCAGGCGATTATTGATGTGCTTTTGCCGAAGCGGGATTTTCTCGGCAAAAAGGTTTTGGTGACGGCAGGACCGACGGTTGAGGCAATTGACCCTGTGCGTTATATTTCCAACCGCAGCAGTGGCAAAATGGGCTATGCGGTTGCGTTGGCGGCTGCCAAAAGGGGTGCCGACGTGGTTTTGATAAGCGGTCCCACCGCCTTGAAACCGCCTGTTTGCTGCGATAAAATCAAGACCGTCAAAATTAATTCCGCCGCGCAAATGCAAAAAGCTGTTTTGGCGGAGTACGAAGACTGTGACGTTGTTATTAAAGCAGCGGCAGTTGCCGATTACAGAGTTGAATGTCAATCCCCCGTCAAAATTAAAAAGAACGACGAAAATATGACATTGAAGCTTGTTAAAAACCCCGATATTTTGAAAAATTTGGGGCGTTGCAAAACACATCAGATTTTGGTGGGCTTTGCGGCGGAAACCAATGATCTTTTGGCTTACGCCAAAAAGAAATTACAGGAAAAAAACTTGGATATGATTGTTGCCAACGACGTCAGCCGCAAAGACGCCGGTTTTGATGTTGACACCAATGTTATAACTATCATCAAAGCTGACGGCACAGTCAAAGAGTATGATAAAAACACCAAAGAGCAGGCGGCGGAAAATATTTTGGATGCTGTTTACCCTTTGCTTTAAGGAGTGGATTGAAAAAATGCGTAAATTTTTTACATCTGAATCTGTAACGGAAGGGCATCCCGATAAAGTTGCCGACCAGATTTCGGATGCGATTTTGGACAGTATTATGGCGCAGGATCCAAACGGACGAGTTGCCTGCGAAACATTTTTGTCAACGGGTGTGGCAGTTGTCTGCGGTGAAATTTCCACAAACTGCTACATAGACATTGCCAAGATTGCCAGAGAAACCATTTGCAATATCGGCTACGACAGCGCCGATGTTTTCTTTGACGGTAAAACCTGTGCTGTTTTGACCAGTATCGGCGAACAAAGCGGCGATATTGCCATGGGTACAAACGACGAAGTCGGCGGCGCCGGCGACCAGGGTATGATGTTCGGCTATGCCTGCAACGAAACGGAAGAGTATATGCCTTTGCCAGTTCATTTGGCGCATAAATTAACCAAAAAGCTGGCGGCTGCCCGCAAAAGCGGTGAGCTGCCGTGGCTGCGCCCGGACGGCAAATCCCAGGTAACCGTTGAATATGACAACGGCAAGCCCGTTCGCATTGACGCTGTTGTGCTTTCCACCCAACACGCCGAGGACATTTCTGTTGAGGAACTGCGGAAAGAAATCAAAGAAAAAATTATTTTGCCTGTTTTGCCCGCCGATATGCTGGACGAAAATACAAAATATCATATTAATCCCACAGGCCGTTTTGTCAAAGGCGGTCCTGCCGCCGATACAGGCTTGACCGGCAGGAAGATTATTGTTGATACATACGGCGGTATGGCACGCCACGGCGGCGGCGCTTTTTCCGGTAAGGATGCCACAAAGGTTGACCGTTCTGCGGCTTATATGGCTCGTTACATTGCCAAAAACATCGTGGCGGCAGGTTTGGCGGATAAATGCGAAATTCAGCTGGCTTACGCCATCGGTATAGCCGAGCCCGTTTCCGTTTATGTTGATACTTTCGGCACAGGCAAGGTTGACGATGAAAAAATTGCCGGTTTTGTTTCTGCTGAGTTCGATATGCGCCCCAAAGCTATCATCGACCGTTTCGGTTTGCGCCGACCCATTTTCAAACAAACGGCATCCTACGGTCATTTTGGCAATCCCGATTTTCCGTGGGAAAAACTGGATTCCGTTGAAATGCTGAAAAAATTATTATAATATTAAATATCAAATTAAAATAAGGCAAAGCGTTGAAGCTTTGCCTTATTTTTGCTTGTTTTGAGGTTTAGATGTTTTAAATAAACAGCACTCGGCGGCGCTGAGTGTCTTTCTGAGTATCAATGGGGATGCCAAAAAATCAATTATCGGTTTTTAGTGTGTTTGATGTTTATCGGTAACTAACCCTAAGCCTACAAAGATCAGCAGGACGCCGAATATAACAAGCGCCCAAACGGGACTTTGGGTTTGGCAGTGTTTGGCGACAACTGCCGCAAAGCCGAAACTGTAAACACCTGTGATTGCCATAATTAAAGCAATAACCTTATTGATACTATTAATTTTAAACACGTCTCCTCGCATATATTCTGATTTTGAATCCCACCTATATTAACAGTCTAAACTGTCTGCCCTTGGATTCAATTTGATTTTGTCTGCGTAAATTATGGAGCTCCTTCATAACAGCGCTGCGGTCAACGCAAAGGTAGTCGGATAATTCCACCAACGACATGGGGATGGTAAAGGAGTCGGAATTGTTGATTATGCTTTGATATTCCAAATAAGCCAGAATTTTTTGACGCACAGTTTTTTGGCTCATAATATTGATACGCAGTGTCAGCATACGAACCTTTTCCACTGTCATTTGAATGATATTGCCGATAAGCTGCGAATGGTATTCGCAGGATTTTTCGCATGGGTGGATTATGTGGTTATAATCCAAAAATAAAACTCTGCATTGGCTGTCGGCAACAATTAAATATTCAAAAGATTCTATCGGTAACATAAAATACTCACCGAATACGGAATTCTCCGTATAATGTTCAAGCACCGCCGAAGTGCCGTTGGCGTCGAAGTAGTACAGGTGTGCCGGACCGTGTAAGAGGACGCCGATTTTTTTGTCGGCATAGGATTTCTGCATAATGTTTTCGCCTGTCTGAAAGCTTTCAGAACGGGTTTAAAACAACTGATCATTTGTTCCAAGCTGTTTTGGCTTATTTTGTCAAAAAGCACAATGTTTTGCATTTCCTGTTGCATTTCTTTACCTCCCTTAACAATAGTATATACTAAACTCAAAAAATATTCAACAAAAGTTAGAATTTGTAGAATATTCCACATAATTTTGCAAAAATTCCCACTATAATAAAAGCATAAACAATAAGCAACACAAAATTACAAAAAATAAATATATGAACAAAAATAAATAAAATACAAAATTTTTTGATTTGAGGAGGTTTGTCTAATGTATTGCGTGAAAAAAATTACCGATGATTTAACATGGATTGGTGCCAACGACAGGCGCTTGGCGATGTTTGAGGGCGTTTATGGTGTTTCCTATAACTCTTATTTGCTGCTTGATGATAAAACTGTGGTGTTTGACACTGTGGATAAAGCCGTAGGTGGCGTTTTCTTTGAAAATATCAAGCACGTTTTGAACGGCAGAAAGCTGGATTATCTGGTTGTTCAGCATATGGAACCGGACCACGCCGCAACCATGGGCGAACTGGTTATGCGTTATCCCGAGGTTACTGTTGTCTGCAATGAAAAAATCCGCAAGATGATTAAGCAGTATTTTGATTTTGACATTGATTCCAGAGTGAAAATCGTTGCTGAAGGCGACACCCTGGAAACAGGTAAGCATACCTTTACTTTCCTGGCTGCTCCGATGGTGCATTGGCCGGAAGTAATGGTTACATATGATTTGACAGATAAAATTTTGTTCAGCGCCGATGCTTTCGGTACATTTGGTGCTTTGAACGGACATATTTTTGCCGATGAAGTGGATTTTGCCGGGGATTACATGGATGAAGCCCGCAGATATTATACAAATATTGTCGGCAAATACGGTCAGCAGGTGCAGGCTCTTTTGAAAAAAGCCTCCGCTGTGGAAATCAAAATGATTTGCCCGCTCCACGGCTTTGTTTGGCGCAAGCATTTAAGCGATTTCATTGATAAATATATGCTTTGGAGCACATATACACCCGAAGAAAACGCAGTAATGATCGCATACGCCTCTGTTTACGGCAACACCGAAAACACAGCGGAAATTCTTGCAAGCAAACTGGCTGACAAGGGTATTCACACCGTGATGTTTGATGTATCAGTTACCCATGCTTCGGAAATTGTGGCTGCTGCTTTCCGTTACAGTCATCTGGTTTTTGCTTCCACCACATATAATGCAGGTATTTTTGTGGAAATGGA
>JAHZFN010000266.1 GCA_019421315.1 Peptococcaceae bacterium
AATTCACCCACCATAATGATAAAGCCGACGAAAATCCACAGTACCAAATACACCAAAATGAACGTAAAGCCGCCGTTGGCGCCCATTTTATAAGGGAAACCCCAAATGTTGCCGAGACCGACGGCAGAACCGATGGCAGCCATCAAAAAGCCTATGTTGCTGCCCCATGTACCACGATTTTGATTGGACATAAAAAAACAAACCTCCCAAATCTAAAAAAATACCTTGAAATACATAATGCACATATTAATGTACAATTCCAAAAAATGTAATACCTGAATAATTATAGCATATGCCTTGATATTTTTGCTGATATAGTTTATAATATATCCATGAGCAAAATTAATAAGCCCATCTAAACCCATATGCGAATAATGAAATTTTTGTTACAAAAATATGGAAAAACTCGAATTCACTTATTCATTTGTTTATACATTACATATTTGCCCGCAATTTTTAATAATTATATTTTATCAAAGAATAATCAAAAAAAATATTATAATTTGAGGACACGCCCATGGATTTAAAAAAATATGAAGCATTACTTTCCGCCGTGGACTGCGGCAGTTTTTCCAAGGCCGCCGTCAAACTGGGCTACACCCAATCCGGTCTGACCCATATGATGAACAGCCTGGAGGACGCCGTCGGTTTTCCCCTTTTGGCAAGAGGACACTACGGTATCCGCCTGACAGAAAACGGCAAAGAGCTGGCGCCCTTGATCAGACAGCTGATTGAAGCCAACCAAAAGCTGGAAGCCGCCATCACGGAAATCAACCAGCACGAAATTTCCACCATCCGCATAGGCTCCTACACCAGCATATCTCTCCACTGGCTGCCTTCGATTCTTCAATCGTTTCAGCAAAGCCAACCCCAAATCAAACTGGAAATTCAAAATACCAGCATTGAGGAAAACTACCGCTGGCTGCGTGAAGGCAAGGTGGACATGGTTTTCGGCAGCAAACAGGAAGGCTGCGGCGATTTGCAGTGGATACCGCTCCGAGATGACCCCCTGAAAGCCATTGTTCCGAAAAATTATCCCGTTAAAAACGACGAAATTTTCCCGCTGGCGGATTTTGATGAAGCGCCCTTTTTGATGCCTGCCATGGGTTTTGATTTGGACATTATGCCTTATTTCCGTGCAGGAAACATTAATCCGCAGGTAAAACTCACAACAATGGACGACCCCACCATCATGGCAATGGTGGAAAGGGGTATCGGCACCAGTATTCTTTCGGAATTGGTGGTAACAAACTGCCGCAACGATGTGCGGATCATGGATTTAA
>JAHZFN010000267.1 GCA_019421315.1 Peptococcaceae bacterium
CTGCGGTTTTCCAGCAGATAATTATAATCGGGAATAACCAAATCAATACCCGGCAAATCGTCATCGGGGAAGCTCATACCCCCATCCACAACCAAAATGTGATTGCCGTATTTAACGGCTGTCATATTCTTGCCGATTTCCCCCAAACCTCCCAGCGGAATGATGGAGATTTTTTCGTTTTTGGCGGCATTTTTGCCGTTCTGATTTTTGTTCTGATTTTTGTTTTCTTTATTTTTTTTACCGAATTTCAGCTTGGAAAAATTGAAAAAACCGCCTTCGGAAAAAGGCTTCGGCGTTGAAACAAAATCCTTTTTCAAGGAATTTTTATTGCCGGCAGCGGAATTATTGACATCTTTTTTGCTTTCCGACAATACGGAAGCGGCAGGCGCGCTCTGCGGCTTGGCGTTGTTTTTGCCGCTGTTTTTCTTGTTTTTGGCGTTTGCCTGATTTTTGGGGTTGGCATTGTTTCTGCCTTTTGCTTCGGATTTTTTTTGCTCGTTTTTTCGATTGTTGTTTTTTTTGCCGCCTGCGGCAGGTGTCAAACCCAAAGAAGATTCCAGCTTGGCTTCCAGCTTTCTTTCCAGCTCGTCAAAATTTTTGTTGATGTCATTTTTGGCGGAATTATTATTTTTCTTCTTTTTTGGCTGGTAATAATTTTTTTTGCGGTTATTGTTTCTTTTGTAACCTGAGCTTTTTTTGCTCTCTTGTCCGTGGGCGGCAGTCTGTTTACCGCCGCTCACTTTTGTATTTTCCATAATACACTCCTTTCTTGATATTATTTTTTATTTATAACACATTTGGCAATGCGGCGCCTATTGCGTGCCTGAAAACGGGGCTACCGAAAACAGCTCGGCGAAAACTGTTGATCATATCGTTCTTATCATTTTATCTTATCATTTTATTATTTATTTTCTTATTATTTGCTTTTTTCAGGAAAAAGATAACAGAAATAATAAATAATTCAATCAATAATATAGCACATCGTATAACAAACCATATAATCGGCAGTCTTATCCGAGAAAAATCGGTAAAAGACTTTTTTCGACAGTCCCGTCCAACAGAAAGCAGACTCCACCCAAAAGTAGCAATCTGAGTGGAGTCAATCTGCTGAATATCAATTTGTTTTAATTAATTATTTATTTAATAAAACTTATTTTAACAAGCCTGCATTCTGCATCATTTCTTTCAAAACGGCTTTTTGTTCCGCATCGGCGGGAATCAAAGGCAGGCGGCAGTCACCCATATCCCAACCCAGCATATTCATACACTCCTTAATGGGAATGGGATTAGCGGTAATGAAAATTTTGTGGAAAACAGGCAAATATTTCAGGTGCAAATCAAGAGCCTTTTTCACATCACCGTTAAAGAAAGCGGCAATCATTTCCTGCAATTTATCACCGATTAAATGGGAAGCAACGCTGACAACGCCGCTGCCGCCAACGGACAAAATAGGTAATGTCAAAGAGTCATCACCGGAATAAATGGTAAAATCGGGACCCATAATTTTACGCAGATTGCTCACCTGATCCAGGTTGCCTGTGCTGTCTTTCAAAGCTACAACATTGGGGCAGTCGTCCACAATGCGTTTTACGGTTTCGGGCTGCATATTAATGCCCGTTCTGCCGGGAATATTATACAAAATTATAGGAATATCGGCGCCGTGGGCAATGGCCTTAAAGTGCTGATACAAGCCTTCCTGCGGCGGTTTGTTGTAATAAGGAACAACTGCCAGCAAACCGTCGGCGCCTGCTTTTTCGGCACGTTTTGCCAAATCCACGGAAAAAGCCGTTTCGTTGTCCGTTGTGCCTGCAATAACCTTGCCTTTGCCTTTGGCAGCTTCGATAACGGCAGCCCAGAGTTTATCTTTTTCAGGAACGGTCAGCGTGGGGCTTTCGCCTGTTGTGCCGCAAACCACTACTGCATCGGAACCATGTGTCAACAAATATTCGGTCAGTTTTTGAGCCTTATCATAGTCCACCTCTCCTGTTTTGGTGTACGGTGTAACCATAGCTGTTAAAACTCTGCCCAATGACATAAATAAACCCTCCTTAAAAATTTGAAATATATGATTTTTATACTGATTGTCTTTTTACGCTGCGATTATTGGCTTATCTGCCTTCAACCAAGTCTTTTTCAACCAAAAGCTGCGCAATCTGCACGGCGTTGGTGGCTGCGCCTTTGCGGATTTGGTCAGCAACAACAAAGAAGCAAAGACCGTTTTCGCAGGAAATGTCTTTTCTGATTCTGCCAACATAAACTTCGTCCGTATCGGAAGAATACAAAGGCATGGGATAAACGTTGTTTTGAATATCGTCTTTGATGATGATGCCGGGAGCTTTTCTCAAGATTTCTCTGGCTTCGGCTGCATCAACAGGTTTTTCCGTTTCAATGCTCACTGCTTCGGAATGGCTTCTCATGATAGGCACACGAACGGCAGTTGCGCTGACTTTGATGTCTGTGCTGTGGAGCATTTTTTGAGTTTCCCAAGTCATTTTCATTTCTTCCTTGGTGTAATCATTGTCTTGGAAAACGTCGATATGAGGAATCAAATTGTTGGCAATTTGATACTGGAATTTTTCAATATTAACTTCTTTGCCTTCGGCAATGGCTTTCATCTGTTGTTCCAGTTCATCCATGCCTTCTTTGCCGGCGCCGGAAACAGCCTGATAAGTAGAAACAACAACACGTTTCAAGCCGTAAGCGTCATGCAAGGGTTTCAAGGCAACAACCATTTGAATTGTGGAACAGTTGGGGTTGGCGATAATGCCTTTGTGCCATTCCACATCTTCGGGGTTTACTTCCGGCACAACCAAGGGAATTTCAGGGTCATAACGGAAAGTAGAGCTGTTGTCAATGCAAACGGCGCCTCTTTTTACAGATTCCGGAGCCAAAGTTTTGCTGATGCTGCCGCCAGCAAAAAGCACGATGTCAACATCTTCAAAAGAATCGGGAGTTGCTTCGTGAACTGTCAAATCTTCACCGCGATATTGCAAAATTTTACCTTCGGAACGAGCGGAAGCCAAAAGCTTCAATTCGTTGATGGGAAAATCTCTTTCTGCCAAAACTTTCATCAATTCGTGACCGACCGCGCCTGTTGCGCCGACAATCGCCACATTATATTTTTTCATTGTTTATTTCCTCCAAACAAAAATACTTTTGCATACTAACATACATAAGTGTATTTTACCACTTTTTGCAAGGTTTGGCAAGAACTTTCCCCTTGTTTAACAGCAAGAATTGCCGTTCTGCGGCAATTTTCAAAAAATATACGCAATTACGGCGGCAATTACTTTTTATCCGCCGCCTGCGGATACTGCAAAAGCAGCGGCTGAATCTGGCGGTTGTCTAAAGCCATCATCAAAGTGTCCACCACCTTATCCTCGGCAAAAATCACAGAATTGGGCTTCTTTTCGGCGTTGTCCTGACCAAAAGGCACAAAAAAGATGTTTTTCACATTCAAAAGCTCGCCCAGATTTTTGGCGTTCATGCCCAGCCCGTCGTTGCTGGCAAGCGCCAAAACCACAGGCTTGGAATTTCTGAGGTGCGCCTTTGCCGCCATCAAAACGGGGCCGTCCGTAATGCCGTGGCAAAGCTTCGCCATGGTGTTGCCTGAGCAGGGGGCAATCAGCAGAATATCCAAAAAGCCCGTCGGTCCGATGGGTTCCGCTTCGGGAATGGTATAAACAGGCGTTTGACAGCCGACTTCTTGCAGCTTTTGCCGCCAGCCCGCCGCCGTGCCAAACTTGGTATCCAAATCCCGCACATTTTCCGAAACGATGGGATAAACCTCAGCGCCCTCGTCTTTAACCAGCTTTTCGATAATTCCCATAACTCGGTTCATTGTGCAGAACGACCCCGTCAGAGCAACGCCGATTTTCTTGCCTGCCAAAGGCTTATTCCCTGTCATCAGCGGCACCTCCCAACATATCGGAAAGCTTGGTACTTTTTTCATATTCGTTATCAAATATATTGGCAAACCGCTCAGCTTCGGTCGAAACACCGCCGTTATTCCGTCGTTTTTGAGCGGAGCCGCACCTTTCGACTGCAACCGCTTCAAGAATATGAGGGTAATACGCCGCCAAAATTTTCCCTGCGGAAACGGGAGCCACCTTTCCCGGCAGGCTCAAGGCGTGGATTGCTTTGATGTCCAATTCCGCCGCCGCCGCAAAATCCGTGCCGCCGGGAGATGTCGCCAAATCAATAATCAAAGTCTTTTTGTCCATCGCCATCAGCATTTCCTTGTCAATAACCATAGCGGGAACTGTGTTGTAAATAACATCCTGCCCTGCCACGGCGTCCTTGACGCTGTCCCAGGGGTAAATGGCAAAGCCGTCCCGTGCCGCCGCCGCAAACCTGCCCGAACTGCGGTTTGTAACAACAACCCTGGCGCCCATCGCCCGCAGTTTTTCCGCCAAAGCGGCGCCAACCCTGCCGTAGCCGATAACCAACGCCCGCATACCGTCAACGGTTATGTCAGTTTCCTCCATTGTAATCTGAATTGCGCCCTCCGCCGTGGGAACGGCGTTGGGAACGGCAATTTTATCGTCCTCCGCCACCTCCCTGACATCCAGCTCCAGCTCCGCCGCCAAGCCTTTCAGATAATCCGAAGCCACGCCTGTAAAAACAGGCGTTCCCTTTGGCAAAGCCGCCAAATCGCTTTTTTTGATTATGGGATTATCGGCAAAAGGAGAATGCAGTCTGCCGTTATTTCTGATACCGGGCAAAGGCAGAATTACGGCGCAAACGTTTTTCACCGCTTCTTTCACAGTGTCGCAGCATATGACACCGGTCGGCAATTCGTTTTTCGGCAATCCGAAAACCTGAACCTTCCACCCTGCTGTTTTCAATGACGGAACCACCTGAAACTCCCTTTGGTCGCCGCCCAGCAAGGCAACAATTTTTTCAGCCATAATATCACCGGTCCTTCCGTTGTGTGAATAATACTATTATATGCCAAAAGACAACCGTCCGTGATTTTTTAAAGACTTCATCTTATTAAACTTCGTACAAAGGTCTGTTCGCTATTTTAGTTCGGAGAAACCTGTTTATACGCTGTCTTTTGCCGCATTGGGTGCTTGGCGGGTTTCGTGCTAAGGTAAACTATAATTTATCTCAGTGGCACCCCGCCAAGCACCCAGATAACAATAAAGAATGCGCAATAACAGTTTTATCGGATTTAAAATAGCGGTTATATAGTGCATCCGAAGTTTAACAAGTTCCAAGTCGTAAAAAGTCGTAAAAAAAGCGGGCAGTAGTATATGCCGCCCGCTTTAATTCATAAATGAATTATCTATAATATTAATATTTTATGATATTTTATTGCAGCTTACAGCAATTTGTCCAAACCGAAAACAAGACCTTTTTGATCAACAATTTTGGTAACTGCCAAAGCAACGCCGGGAATGTAGGATTCACGGCTCAGTGCGTCATGGCGAATGCAAAGCACCTGACCGATGTCGCCGAAAACAACCTCCTGGGTTGCCACATAGCCCGGCAAGCGCACACTGTGAACTCTCATGCCGTCAAATTCGCCGCCGCGGGAACCGTTAATTCTTTCAAATTCCTGAAGATTACCCTGCATAAAAGCCTTGCGGTTTTCTTTGATCATTTCCAAAGTTGTAACGGCTGTACCGCTGGGGGCGTCCAGCTTTTGGTCGTGGTGTCTTTCGATAACTTCAACGTTTGGCATATATTTTGCCGCATCCGCCGCATATTTCATCAGCAAAACTGCGCCGATGGCAAAGTTGGGAGCGATGAAAACAGGACTTTCGTATTCACTGCACCATTTTTCGATTTGCTGCAAATCGTCCTGAGTGATACCAGTTGTACCGACAACGATGGGAGTTTTCAGGCTGACTGCTGTAAAGATATTTTTCATAACCGTCTGAGGGCTTGTGAAATCAACCACAACGTCGGGTTTGTTCATTTTGATGGCCTTTTTCAAATTTGTTTCAATGCCAAAACCCAAAGCGTCAATACCGCACATATAACCGTAGTCAACGGTTGTGGATTTAAGATCCACGGCTCCGATCAATTCAATTCTTTTGTCTGCCACCAAACCGGCAGAAACGGCCTTACCCATTTTTCCTGCCGCACCGTTCATAATAACTGTAATTTTTTCTGCCATAACCAAAACTCTCCTTTTCCTGTATTTTTTAAAGAATAAAATATTCAAAACGCCGTCGGCTTTGGCATAAGTTTTTTTCTGCAAAGCAATGCCCCAAATAAACCGACCGCCTAAAAAATCTAAAACATATTTGATACTTTTTTGCAAATTACCGCTGTTTTCGCCTGCGCCGAAGCAAAAGCCGAAAAAAACCGTAATTCTGCATTCCATAGGTTTAAACTTCTACCAAACGGCAATAAATTCCTGCAAAAATCGGTATTTTTAGTATTTTTAATAAATCGGCTGCCTCAGGAGCAGCAAATTTTCAACAAAGCCGCCGCTGTAATTGTCAAATGGCTCGCCTTGGAGTATAATAGTAGTATAATTATAATATTAGTATATTAGTATAATAAAAAAGGAGCTGCGCAGATGCCAAAAATATCCGCTGTGCAGAAAAAGGCTTATGAAAAAACAGATATTGCAGTCATATAACATTTTGTCAACGGAAACGGTGTCCTTTAACGACGACCGCACCGCCTTGAAAATCATAGACCAAACAAGGCTGCCCAACGAAATTGTCATTTTGGAAATTACCGAACTGCGGGACATTTGGCACGCCATCAACACATTGCAGGTGCGGGGCGCTCCCGCCATCGGCGTTGCCGCCGCCATCGGGCTGGCAGTAACCGCCACCCAAATTCAAACAGCAAGCTCTGCGGAATTTGCCAAGGGATTTCGTGCCGCCAAAGATTATCTCGCCACCGCAAGACCGACGGCAGTCAACCTCTTTTGGGCGCTCGATCAGATGAACGATACTTTCTTAAATAACATTGAAAAACCCATCCCCGCCGTCAAAAAAATTCTGGCGGATAAAGCGGAAAGCATCAAAAATCAGGATATTGCAACCTGCCGCGCCATCGGCGAAAACGGCTTCCCGCTGATTAAAAACTGCCGTGCCGTTTTGACCCACTGCAACGCTGGGCAGCTTGCAACGGTAAAATACGGCACTGCCTTGGCGCCTCTTTATATCGCCAAGGAAAAAGGCGTAACCATCCCCGTTTTCTCCGACGAAACACGCCCTCTTTTGCAGGGAGCAAGGCTGACCGCCTTTGAACTGACCTCGGCAGGAATCCCCACAACCACTGTCTGCGACAGCATGGCGGCGTCCCTTTTGGCGGCGGGCAAGGCGGACGCTGTGATAACGGGAGCCGACCGCATTGCCAAAAACGGCGACACCGCCAACAAAATAGGCACCTTCGGGCTGGCGGTTCTGGCGCATGAATTTAACATACCTTTTTATGTTGCGGCACCCACCAACACAATAGATTTCGCCACACCGAGCGGCAAAGACATCAAAATTGAGGAGAGGGACGGCGAAGAAATCAAAAGCCTTTGGTATGAAAAACCAATGGTTCCGCCTCAGGCAAAAACCTATAATCCCGCCTTCGACGTTACGCCCGCCCGCTACATAACAGCAATCATTACGGAAGCGGGCGTTTTCCAGCCCCATAATTTGGAGGAAATCGAAAATTGCCGCCGCAACGGCTGATACCGTAATAAATAATATATATTAATATAGTAGAAAAAGGATTTTGAACCCATGAAATACCCCACCAAACAAGCCGCCGCCCAACAAATTGTCGAATTTGGCAAAAGGCTTTACGAAAAAAATATGGTTGCCGCCAACGACGGCAATCTATCTGTGAAAATCGGCGAAAACGCAGTTTTGGTAA
>JAHZFN010000268.1 GCA_019421315.1 Peptococcaceae bacterium
TCACATAGCCGATAAACCGTGATTTTTTTTCTATATATTCGGCTTGGTTCGCCGCCTTAACCGTCAAAAAACGTTTTGTCATATAAATTTCCTCAGTACTATAATTTTTTATACTTTGCCGTCGGGCAGTCTGCCATGCTCCGACCGTTATTCCAAATCGAAAAAATCGTTCTGCCGCAACGCCTCATATAAAATAACAGCGACGGCATTGGAAAGATTTAAAGAGCGAAAATCTTTGCCCATGGGAATTTTAATTCTGTTTTTTGGGTGTTCCGCATGGATATAATCGGGCAGACCCGCAGTTTCCTTGCCGAAAACCAAATAATCATTGGGGCGAAAGCTCATATTGGTATAGGCCACACTGCCCTTGGTTGTGGCAAGGTATATATTGGCGTTTGGATTTTTTTCTTTAAAATCCTGCCAATTTTTGTAAACGTGCAAATCCAGCTTGTCCCAATAGTCCAAACCTGCCCGCCGCACCGCCTTTTCGCTTATATCAAAACCCAAAGGCTCAATCAAATGCAAAGCCGCACCCGTTATGGCACAGGTTCGGGAAATGTTGCCAGTGTTGGCGGGAATTTCCGGTTCAAAAAGCACAATGTTCATTTTTGAGGATCTAATCTCCGTATTGATATGGGGATTATGCTTATATATTTTATTCTCTGTATTCTGTTTTTCTGTGTTCTGTTTTTCTGTGTTCTGTTCGGTCATTTTTGCACCTCATATTTTTCTGCTGATCTTTATTAAAAAAACCTGTCGTTTTCCGTACCGTATGCACCACCTATTCGGCTTGCGCCGGACTTAGTACGAAAACCATGGAATATAATTAAACATCTACATTAAACACCTATCTGTTTAATTATGCCACAAAAAAGCTTTTTCCGCAATCAATTATGCCGAGATAATACCAAAGAAAAAACAGGCCCGGAGCTTTAATCAAAACTCCAAACCTGTTTCATTCTGCCGTTTACGCGGAATTATTCAACTGCCAGCATTACTTGGGTTGCCTTAATAAGACCTGTTACTTTCATGCCTTCTTTAATGCCCATGTCCTCCAAAGCCGCCGTTGTAACCACGGCGCTCATCCGCAAACCACAGTCAAGCTTGTAGGTTACAACTGACATGATGTCTCCCTTTTTGATACAGCAAACTGTACCGGGAACTTGGTTTCTGGCGCTTACATTCATTACGCAAACCACCTTTCATAAATTAAGCTTTTTCATTTATTTAATCAGTATATTCTTTAATACTGCTCAACCAATATTATTTACAGCAAAAATTTTTATATTCGGCAACTTCTTATTAAATTTCATTTCAATTTTTCTAACCGCAATTTGCTTTGCCGCCTAAACAATTCCTGTGTAATAGCTGCCGTCTTCATAGCCGACATACTCGTCCAAAGAATCCAAGGTTGCCAAAAGCTCTTCTTCGCTGTCAAATTCCATACCGTCGCCCTGCAGTTCTCCCTGCATTTCCTCAGGTAAAACCGCAGTATCTATTGTCATCTCGTTCAACAAATCGCCGTCAGCGTTTTTCGGTCCCTGAAAAATGCCGATACCGTTTTCCGTTAAACGCAGGGTGCGTTTGCCGCTGTCGGCATCACAAAAACCGCGAACCTTGCGGTAGATCTTCACCTTGTTGCTGCCCGTCTTGCTAACCTTCCAGCCCTCAGCCTCCAGCTGACTGAAAGTCTTGCCGACAAAACGGCTGTCGCCGTGAAGCAAATCCGTTACGGTATGCCCACAGCCTTCGCACAAAAGCTCCCTCTCGACATAGGTTGCTTTGTATATTTCGTCTTCCGTTTTAACAACGTCAACAGCAACGCTTTCAGGCTCGTCCACTGTTTTACCGCCTGCCAAAACCGCAACCAGCAAAACCAAAACAATGCCGAAAACTCCCATAAAGCTCCACCATTTCCAGCCTTTTTTGCGTTTTTCCGCCGCCGCTTCCTCAAAAATATCCGTGGAATTTATAATCGGTTCAAAAAAAGTATCGCCGTCCCTTTGGCTTTCCTCTGCGTCAATAACTTTATGGGGAACATCATGCTCCGCCGCTCTGTTATCACCCTTTTTCTCCTGCATAAAATCACCTCTGCCCATCAATGTAAAATTCGTCAATTATTCATTAATTATTTTTTCAGCCATAGCTTTATCGCATTCACTATTGTTACCGTTTTTCTTGATAATATGCATTTTTTGCCATCATATTTTTTGCCGCCAAACAAAAAAAAAGCAAACCGACAGCTAATCGCCTCCGGTTTGCTTTTTATAAAATGTTTTTGTCTTATCTCTCCATTATCATCTCTAATCTAATATTATTATATATTATCTCTACTTTATTATAATATATTATTTAATTTCTTAAACTTTCTTAAACTTTAATCCTGCAAATTTTTTACATAAGCGGCGATGGTTTTAACATAGTTTTCGCCCAAAACGACAGGTTCGCCCAGTTCATCGGCGGAATTTAATCCTGCCAGAATATCCGTTTTTCTTTGATCAGTTTCCACAGGCGTTAATGTTTTGATAACTCCTTCGGTAATATCATGAAACATATGGGCAGGCATACCGACCCCCAAATCGCCCTCGCCGCACTGTCCGAACAAGCGTGCTCCTCTGCAAAAGAGCGAAAAATTCATGTCGTTGTTATAAAGAGGCTTGGCAACCAAATCCGAACACATAGCCTGATTTCCCATGGAAAGCAGATTTTCGGCAGGTCCAAAGCTGTAAGTATACCCTTGGAAAATACGCATGGTCTGCATGGCGTTGGCAATAATGATAACACAGTCCGCCTGAGGCATATCCCGCAGAGGACCGATTTCCACGCCGCAGCACTGCTCGGCGGGATACCGCATAGCGTCAATAACCCGCTTGGCGACAGCGGCATTTTCATACAAACCACAGGCAGCAAGAATTTCGCCTGATGTAATATGATCATCCGGCTTTTTCAATCCCAAGGCATAAACGGCGTTGACACAGCGAAAATCGGCGGCAGACGCCTTGAAATGCTTGCCCCGAACAGCTCGTCTTACCATATAGCAAAAATTAATTTGAGCTTTCAAGACAGGTAAATCCGCTTTCTGAAAATCCTCCTCGGTTTTAAACAGCCGAATACCAACCACGCCGTTTTTCAACAGCAGTGCCTTTTCCAAACGCCGAACATCATTCTTAAACATCAAATCTCTCCTTATATATTCCTTATATACAAAAAAACACAAAAAAAATCAAACTGCTTCCGTTTTTGTATTTTCCTGTCATGAAATCATTTTAACACTGAACCTGCAACTGATTCAATACCTTTCACTTAAATTATAGCAACGAAAAATCAATAAAACAGTTATCCATAAATAAAATATATTAATCATACGAGATACATAAAATCAACTTATAGCACACATCAAATCCATAAAATATCACATTTTAACCCATAGGATTTTTTTATATATAAAGCACTTTAAAGTTATTGACTTTGAATTTTCGTCATGTTATACTCAATGCATAAATATATATTGTGAAATAATTGTTAAAACCATCACAAAATAAATAAGTAACAACACATACCTCTTGTCAACCCCGAATGCAAATCAAAATAAATGCAGATATCGGCAGCCAATGCCTGTTATCAGCAGTTTTTTTAATAAACTGAGTTTGTCAGGAAAAACAATATTCAGAATAATCAATATAAGTATTATTTTTTTCACCATTATATTTATCCCAATATGCCAAAATGATTTTTAAAACAAGATAATTAGGGGCTATCCTATTTACATTTTATGGACAAAGATTGTTATTTTCATAAATAATAATTTATCCAACACAAGTCTTTTTGTGTAAATATGATAACATTACTCCACACCAACAACATTATTTCTTAATAATTGTTCGTTTTATTATCAAAAACCGATAATTTACTCCATATCCAATTGGTTTCGGTTTGATAAAGCAGAAGATTTATGCATAATATCGATAATAAAGTGGAATATTTATTCATATAACAGACATTTTCCAATACATCTTTACAAATATCAACAACAAAAAAACGAGGTTTAATATTTTTTTCAAAAAATAACCAAAACCGAATTGACACCAAACATCACAGTACAAAACGGAATATCACTCAAATTATTCAAAATTATTTTCAAATAAATAATTAAACCTTGTAAATGTTTTTTTAATAATACACAACTAAATTTTTTTAATAATACACAACTAAAAAAAATAACAAAACTAAAAAATATAACACAACTAAAAAAAATTTTATTTTGCTTGTTATTATTTTATTAATGAAATTTATTAATGAAATCAAAATTTAATTAAAAATAAAACAACATAACAAAAAAAAGAAATTGAGGAGGAAAAAAAATGAAATTATGCAAAAAAACTTTGCACATCAACGGTGCAGACAGAATGTTTATCTGCAACCCGGAAAAAGACACATTGGCTGATGTCTTGCGTCGTCTGGGTCTGACAGGTACCAAAGTTGGCTGCAACAAAGGTATCTGCGGCGCCTGTTCCGTTATTTTGGACGGTCAAGTAGTTCGTTCCTGCATCAAAAAAATCAAGAACATTGCAGATTACAGCACTGTTTTGACCATCGAAGGTATCGGTAATCCGCTGCACCTGCATCCTTTGCAGTTTGCATTCATGCACTACGGCGCAGTTCAATGCGGCTTCTGTTCTCCCGGTTTTATCGTTTCCGCTTACGCTTTGCTGGAACAAAACAACAACCCCACCAGAGAAGAAGTTCGTGATTGGTTCCAAAAAACCAAAAACGTTTGCCGCTGCACAGGTTACAAACAAATCGTTGACGCCGTTATGGCTGCTGCTAAAGTTGTCCGCGGCGAAGCAACAATGGACGACATCAGAAGATACGATGAAAACGCCCATGATTTGTACGGCAAACCGATGGTTCGCCCTGCCGCTTTGAGCAAAGTTTGCGGTGTTGCCGACTACGGCGATGACATCGAACTGAAAATGCCCGCAGAAACTCTGCACGTTGCATTGGTTCAGCCTAAAATCACTCACCACGCAAAAATCCTCAACATTGACTTCTCCGAAGCTGAAAAAGTTCCCGGCGTAGTTAAATTCGTTACATATAAAGACTGTCAAGGTACAAACCGCCACGACCTTTTCATCGGCCATGCCCGCAGCACAGTTAAAAAACCGACTTGTTTCATGTTGGCAGAAGACAAAATTTACCGTTACGGTGACGTTGTTGCTCTGGCTGTTGCCGACACCAAAGAACACGCTCGTCAAGCAGCCGCTTTGGTAAAAGTTGAAATCGAAGAATTGCCTGCATATCTCAATTATCTGGATGCGGCAATGCCCGACGCTCAAAGAATCATGGAAGACACACCTAATGTTTACGCTATGCAGCCTGTATTTAAAGGCGATACCGATAACATTCCGGAAATGATCGAAAATGCTCCTTACAGCGTAAGCGGCAGCTTCTACTCCAGCCGTGAACCTCATCTTTCTATCGAAGGCGACACAGTACAAAGTTACTATGATGAAGAAGGCATTTTGACAATCCACTGCAAATCCCAAGGTTTGTATGGTAACCTTTACAACGTGTCCGTAGCTGTTGGTTTGCCGATGGAAAAAATGCGTATGATCGAAAACCCAACAGGTGCTTCTTTCGGTTGGGCAATGTATGCAGGTTCTTACGCTCTTTGTGCAATGGCAACAATGGCAACAGGTATGCCTTGTGCTCTTTCTATGACATATGAAGAACATCAGGCTTACAGCGGCAAACGCTGCCCTGCTTACTCCAACGGCACATTGGCCTGCGACGAAAACGGTAAAATTATTGCTACCGAATTTGAATGCGGTCTTGACCATGGTCCATATTCCGACTTGGGTGACGACTTGACAACACGTCCTGCTCGTTTCATGCTCTTCCCATACAATGTTCCTAACGTATTGGGTCTGGTTCGTGTTGCAAACACCAACCACAGCTTTGGTATTGCTTACCGCGGTTATGGTTCTCCGCAAATTTACACCTGCGGCGAAGCATTAGTAGATATGCTGGCAGAAAAAGCAGGCATCGATCCATTTGAATTCCGCCGCCGCAACATTGCTCACGAAGGCGACACCAACATCAACAGCTGGCCTTTCGCTCATTATCCGATGGAACAGATGATGGACGTTATGCAGCCTATTTATGAAAAAGCTGTTGCAGACGCAAAAAAATACGATACTCCCGAAGTTCGCCGCGGCGTAGGTCTGGCTTGGGGCGGCTACAACGTCACAGAAGGTACCCATGACCAATGTGAAGTTGCTCTGGAACTGGGTCCCGACAACACATTCATCAAATACGACACCTGGCAGGATCAGGGTCAAGGCGGCGACGTAGGCTCCTTGATGGTTACATTGGAAGCCTTGAAACCTCTGAATGTTAAAACCAGCCAAATCAAACTGATCCAAAACGACACAGGTCTTTGCCCTGACCACGGCTTCTCCGCTTCCTCCCGTTCTCACTTCATGAACGGTAAAGCAACTCAACTGGCTGCCGAAAAATTGATGGACGCCATGAGAAAAGA
>JAHZFN010000269.1:0-649 GCA_019421315.1 Peptococcaceae bacterium
TTGTTGCAGACAGAGAGAAAAAACAAAAAGAAAGGAGGAATTGGATGATTACCATCGACTACAAAGACCGCCGGCCCCTTTATCAGCAGATAATGGATAAAATCGAAGAGGCGGCAGTCCGAGGCTTAATCAAACCCGACGAACAGCTGCCGTCAGTGCGTTCATTGGCGGCGGATTTGGCAATTAACCCCAACACCATCCAAAGAGCCTATGCCGAGCTGGAAAAGAAAGACATAACTTATTCGGTACCGGGAAAAGGCAGTTTTCTTGCTAAATCGCAAAACTCTATTTTGCAGGAACGAACATCCGAAATCAAAACCCGCCTGGGTGATTTGGTTAAGGAAAGCAAACAGCTGGGCATAAATCAAGATTTCTTTCAAGGCATGGTTGAAGAAATCTGGCAGAGTTCTCCGGTAACTTATAAAGGAGGTATGAAAAAATGATAGTTGCAGAAAACATCAGCAAAAATTTTAACGACATCAAAGCCATCGACGGCATTTCTGCAGAAATCAAAAAAGGGTCCATCTTTGGGCTGATTGGCACCAACGGCGCCGGTAAATCCACATTTCTCCGAATGTTATCGGGAATTTACCGCCCCGATTCCGGCAAAATAGCCATCGACGGCGCAGAGGTTTTTGAAAACCCGGAT
>JAHZFN010000269.1:659-2294 GCA_019421315.1 Peptococcaceae bacterium
GACCAGTATTTTCTGCCGGCTTCCACCCCGAAAATGATGGCGGCATACTATGCCTCCGTTTATGAAAAATTCGACATGGCACGTTTCAACAAACTGCTGGACAGTTTCGATCTGGATCCCAACCGCAAAATCAGCACTTTTTCCAAAGGTATGAAAAAGCAGGTTTCCATCATCTGCGGTTTGGCGGCAGGCACAGATTATATCTTCTGCGACGAAACTTTCGACGGTTTGGACCCCGTTATGCGTCAGGCGGTAAAAAGTCTGCTGGCGGCAGACGTTGCCGACAAGGAGCTGACCCCCATCATCGCCTCTCACAACCTGCGTGAGCTGGAGGACATCTGCGACCACATCGGTCTTTTGCACAAAGGCGGCATTCTCTTAAACAAAGACTTGGACGACATGAAGACCAATATTCACAAGGTTCAGTGCGTTCTGCCCAAAGGTGTTACCGCATCTCAGCTGGGCTTGAAGCTTTTGAAAGAGGAACACCGCGGTTCTCTTGCCATCATCATCGCCAGAGGCGAAAGAGAAGAAATTATGCAGAAAGTATATGCGGCAAACCCCATTTTTGTGGAAGTTCTGCCGTTGACATTGGAAGAAATCTTTATTTCAGAAACGGAGGTGGCAGGATATGACATCAAGAAAATCCTCGTCTGATTTGAGCATGATTTTTGCCACAATCAAAAGAAATATCTGGCTTTTGGTGCTTGCCGTTATCGGTTATCTGTTCTCGATGCCGGTAGCAACGGCGGTTATGCAGCAAAGGCGCGTCACATATCTCAAAGGGTTTGCCGATGCCTCACCGGAGGTGTTGGAATATCAACTGAAAATGGCGGCGGAATCCCTGTGCAGTGTATTTTACAGAGCAGGCATAATCGTTACTGTGTTCGGTGCTGTTTTGGCGGCCATTGTGCTTTTCTTGTATTTGACCAACAAAAAGCAGATTGACTTTTACCACAGTCTGCCCGTTAAAAGAGGACGGCTCTTTGCCATAAACTACATTTCGGGCTTTTTGATTTTCTTGATTCCCTTTATCATCTGCCTGATTTTGAATGCTGCCGTTATCTGCGGCTTGGGCTACGGCACATATCTGCCCTGGGCAACCTACTTTGCCTTGGCACTGAAGATGATTTTATCTTTCTTCTGCATTTACAGCATGATGATTTTTGCCATGAATTTAAGCGGCACAGTTATCATGAGCTTGCTCTTGGTATTCGCAATGAACGCCGTTTGCCCCATTGTCCGTACAATCCAAGAAACTCTGAATATGTATTTCTACGAAACATATTCAAGCATGACCTTTGCCGACCAATGGAATTTTTACACATCACCTTTTTTGAACGCCATGACCAGCTCTGCGGAGGCTGTTTACTGCCTGATACTTTTTGCAGTCGGCGTTATCACGTTGGCTTTGGCTCTGTTCTGCTACAAAAAACGCAGCTCGGAGGCGGCAGGCGTATCCCTTGCTTTCAAAAGCACCAAGCACATCATCCGTGTTCCTTTGACATTGCTGGCATCCCTGGTTTTCGGCATCTGGTTCTACATGGCAGGCAACTACAACATCATCTGGCTGTATTTCGGCGCTGTGGTGGGCGCTGTTCTGATTGGTCAGTTCCTGCAAATTTGGATTGAGGG
>JAHZFN010000269.1:2304-3649 GCA_019421315.1 Peptococcaceae bacterium
CGGCAGTCATTGCCTGCGGAATCTTCAGCTATGCCTACTGTGATTTGGGAAATTACGACACATATCTCCCCGATGCGAAAAAGGTTCAGTCGGCCCAGATTGAAATGACTGCAGTTAATTCCTACACCACATATACCTACGACAGCAACAACTTGTATGACCAGTACAATTCAAACGACTTTTCTCTTGCTTGGGAAAAAATGAAGTTCACAGACCCCGAAACCATCGACGCAATTTTGAAGCTGGCACAAAACGGCATTGAAAACTTAGACGGCTACACCGATTACACCGACCCGCAAAGAGGCATGGAGCAGGAGGTTCCTGAACCATACTTTAACGGCAGCGCAAAAACAACCGTTGCCACGAAAGAAAGCGAAGTTTCCTCCAAAAACACCACCCATGTAACCGTTGTTTACAACATGGGACACGGCAAAAAGGTTTACCGCCAATATGCAAACATTGATGTGGACGCTGTGAAGGGTGCCTTGATACAGGTTATCAACGACCCTGAATATCAAAGCAAATATTCCGCCATAACCTCAGCCGACATCTCTCATCTTTTTGCCCGCAGCATAGATAATTTCAAATCCCACTCCGCCTCTGCGGAAATGGCAAATCTGAGCAACGAACAGCACCAAAAGCTGATTGACGCTTACATTAAGGATTTCCAAAATTTGCGCGGCGAAACAATCAGTTCGGAAATTCCCGTCGGTCAAATTGAGCTTGCACTGTTCACAGATAAAAACAATTATCCCCAAACAGCGGAAGAAGCATTGAAGGCAACAAACAATCGCACTGCCGCAACAGACAACAAATATTCCTTCTTCACTCAGAATTATCCCATCTATCCGTCATTCACCGAAACAATCAGTGTTATTAAAGAATATTTCGGAGATGATTTCTTTGATGACGATATTGCAAACATCAAGAGCATTGACATCAGCTACAACGATGATTACGGCGTTGATTATGACGAATACGGCAACGCTCTGGTTGATGAAGAATCCCTTTACAAAAGATATGTTAATTCCGGCCAAGCCGACAACATGACCTATGAAGAGTTTATTAAGAAATACGGCACACAGCCAAATCCTTCCATCACAGACCCCGCCTCCATCATGAAAATTATGGAAAGCACCAAGGACTCTGCGGCGATTGAATTCAGCTTGCCTTTCTTCCAAACGGGCGGTCAAGCCACATATACCGTAAATTATGACAACGGCAACACGACAGACCGTGTAAAACTGATTAAATAACTAAATAATTTCGGACGAACCGCAAAATTCGTCAGTCAAATAAAAATAAGTCCCGACCGCAAGCCGGGACTTATTTTTTTGTTTAAAAG
>JAHZFN010000270.1 GCA_019421315.1 Peptococcaceae bacterium
GGTGTTAAAACGGTTCATTTGTCTTTTTATAGTGCTTTGACATTTTTGACAAGATTATGGAATGTGTTTTAAGTGTGAACCTTGTGTTGGGGGGATTGCTGTTTGCCGTTTCGTTTGCGACGGCGGCAAAAAGCCGGTGTTTTAATTGGTTTTAAACCGCTTGCCGATAATACTTGGCGGCTTGTTTCATCTATTAAAAATAATATGAGGTTTTGCGGAAAATATTCTTGAAATACCCTATCAATTTGCCCGAAATTATTATATAATTATGTTGTTAGTTGTTGTGAAATGTCGAATTTAATCGGCATTGAACTAGTTTTATGTTGTTTGATTTGCGGTGGCTCAATTTATGCCAAACCAAAAAACGCTGTGGTTTGCCGACGGATTTACCTGTTTTTACTATGTACTATATATTAATAATAATTGGGTTATATTCAGAGGTTTGGGCGGTTTGAAGTTTGGTTTTCGGGCGGACGGAGGTACAGATGTTAGCTATTGTAAACAGTTGCGCTGTTTTCGGAATGGACGCTTTTGCCGTTAAGGTTGAGGTTGACGTCAGCAACGGTATGCCCGGATTTGATATTGTCGGTTTGCCTGATGCGGCTGTTCGGGAAAGCCGCGAAAGGGTTAAAACCGCCATTAAAAATTCCGGCTACGAATTTCCGCTGAAAAGAATAACCGTTAATTTGGCGCCTGCGGATTTGAAAAAAGAAGGCGCCACTTTTGACGTACCCATAGCTGTGGGCATATTGTCGGCAACGGGGCAGTTGGCGGAAAACAAACTGCTTTCGGAAGCCATGTTTGTGGGTGAGCTTTCTCTGGACGGTACCATTCACGGTGTGAAAGGTGTTTTGCCGATGGCGGCTGCCATGGCGGATTACGGTCTGCAAACTTTTGTTGTGCCGACTGCCAATGCCAAGGAGGCGGCTTTGACGGACAGCGGCGATGTTTACGGAGTGGAAAATATCGGTTCTTTGGTTAATTGGTGGAACGGTCAGACGGAATTGCAGCCCACAAAGGTTAATATTGCCGAAATTTTTGCATATGATAATGCTGAACATAAAATTGATATGGCGGACGTTAAAGGTCAGGACGCCGTTAAGCGGGCCATGGAGATTGCTGCGGCTGGCGGGCATAACCTTTTGATGGTCGGTTCTCCGGGCAGCGGCAAAACTATGCTGGCTCGGCGCATGGTAACCATTTTACCGCCCATGACATTGCAGGAAAGTTTGGAAACGACGCGTATTTACAGTGTGGCGGGGGAACTGCCCGTGGGAACGGCGTTGGTTACGGCAAGACCGTTCAGGGCTCCGCACCACACCTCTTCGGCGGCTTCCGTTATCGGCGGCGGCAGAATACCTAGACCGGGGGAAGTAAGCCTTGCCAATCACGGTATTTTGTTCATGGACGAAATGCCCGAATTCCCCAGGGATGTTTTGGAGGCCTTGCGTCAGCCTTTGGAGGATAAGGTTGTTACGATTTCCCGTGTCAACGGCAAAATGATTTACGACGCCTCTTTTCAGCTGGTGGGCGCCATGAATCCTTGTCCCTGCGGCTATCTGGGCGATCCTTATCATGTCTGCGGCTGTACGCCAAACCAAATTGAGCGGTATACTGCCAAAATATCGGGTCCTCTTTTGGACAGAATCGATATGGTTGTCAATGTTCAGCGGGTGAAATATGAAGAAATTCATAATCAAAAAACGGGTGAATTCTCCGAGGTTATCCGCAGACGGGTTATTGCCGCCAGGAATATTCAGAAGGCACGTTTCGGACGGCAGGGAGTTTTTTGCAATGCCAATTTGACAAGACAGCAGATGTTGGAATGTTGTCGGTTGACGGATTCGGCGGAGGCTTTGATGAAAGAGGCCTTTAAAAAATTCCATTTGAGCGCCAGGTCTTACGACAAGATATTGAAGGTAAGCAGGACAATTGCCGATTTGGCAAAATCCGATTTGATTGATATGGCTCATATTGCCGAGGCTCTGCAATACAGAGCAATGCACGAAGAAAGGTAGTTTTGTATTCGGCTTGTTTGAGCGGCACGACAAACGACGGATGATTTTCGTCTATACTTTCAGCGAGTTGTTGTGGAAAAATGCGATAGTTAAAAATATAGTTGAAACAGAGTTGATTAAAAATAAGTGAAAAAGTGAAATAGTTGAAAGAAAGGTGAGTTTTGGTGGATATGGAAAAGAAAAGAAATTCTTTCCGACCCGAAAACGGCAGTTATAATTTTGAGTATGCTGGCGACGAGAGTAGTGTTGATGTGGGGTTTGATAAAACAAGGGGGCGCAGTCTGCGGCAGGAATACGGCGGCGGCTCCTTGGAATTAACAGATACGAAATCCGAATTCGGTTATGACGGTTGGGTCGGAAAAAGCTTTGCCGAGTATCGGCAAAGCTATGATAGTGGTAATAATTTTTATTACAGTGAACAAAATGGCGGTTTTCAGCCGGGTTATTCCGCTTATGGTGGCAAAAAAAACAACGAAATGAAGCCAAGCCAAGCTGTGGATTGGCTGGACGCTTTGAAAAGGTCGCCCGCTCAGGGTAAAGAGAAAAAAAATATACGCAGTAAAAAAATGCGGCAAAACGAGAAGCTGGGCAAGGCGAATTTACGCAGCGGCAGCTCAGACGGAAATTTTGACAACGGCGGTTTAAAGCGCCCTATGGGTTCCAAGGGAAAAACGGCGGGACGCCGCCGCCCAAGGCGCAGAAAAATTAAAAAATTGCCTTGTTTTTTGCTGTTTTTTGTGGTTTTGCTGTTGATATTAGGCATTTGTCGGTTGGTTGGCGGCAACGGCGATGATAATGCGGCGCAGGGCGAAAGTATTCCTGTTTTCAACGAAGAGTTTTGGCAAAGCAAAATTTATGTCGGCGAGGACGTTATTCACGGCACGGATCAAACTTTGGTTATACCGCGCAGCAGTTATGATTCGTATATTTCCGCCATCGGCGGCGAACAAAATGCAGACAGATTTTTGTATTACCGCAAGGTGGCGAACGGTTCCGAACAGGTTAATTATTTGAAAAGGGGTAGTGTTTTTGATGTGGACACTTCCAAAACATTGATAGCTCTTTCCTTTGACGACGGACCTGACCCTAAGACCATTGACAAATATTTGGCGATACTGAAAGAGTATAACGCTTCGGCGACATTTTTCATGCTGGGACAGCGAATGGAGGCTAATCCCGACGCTGTTGCCAAAATAAAAGAAAGCGGCAACGAGCCTGCGACTCACACTTGGAATCACAAGAATTTCAAGAAAGCGACGGACGGCGATGTTGACGCCGATTTGCAGAGATCTTCCGAGGTTTTTGAAAATCTGATAGGATATCCGCCGTATCTGGTGAGGGCGCCTTACGGCAACATTACCGATGCTTTCAAAAACAAAAGCAGCAGTTTGGGTATGATTTCCTGTATGTGGAATATTGATACCCTGGATTGGAGGCGGCATGATGTGGCAGCGATTGTTGACAGCGTTAAGGCGAACGCTTCGCCCGGATCTGTGATTTTGATGCACGAGGGCAAAGAGCTTGATTTGGAGGCTTTGCCGCAAATATTGGAGTGGCTCAATGCCCAGGGTTATAAGGTTGTTTCGGTGGGCGAGCTACTTTGGCAGCTGCACGAAAACGGCGAGGATGGTTTGAATGCAAATTGATTTCCGTGAATTTCAGGAAATTTCATGATTTACCGTTGATGTGCAAAGAAAAAATAATAAAAAATACAGACGGCAAAACACCTGCTAAAGCCGTCTGTATTTTTGTTTTTTTTATTAAAACGGGGAGAATATGAAAAATAATGCTGGAATTTTTCTACTATATATTATATAGTAATAAATGATACGGAAATAAACCGTATTGCCAAGATGGTTTTGAACAGATGAAAAATTGTTTTAGGCGATTTTGTGAAGTGTTGAGTTTAAGTGGACGTTATAAAAAATCGGTTGCTATTCAAGCTGTTGCGCTTGCTGATTGGTGCGCAGTAAAATGCTTGCCGTATTGATGGCATTAATCACTGCGGCAGATTATATCGGTTTTGTATTAAGTTGTGTATCAAGTTTTGAATAAAAAGTTACGGAAGATTTGAAAAAAATTAAAACAGAAAGAATATGAAAGGTTGACATTATGACACAAAAAACCTTTGTTTATGATGGTATAAATGTAGTTTATTACGAAGAGGGCAACGGCTTTCCCGTTGTGCTTCTGCACGGCTGGGGTTGTTCCCACGAAACGATGGAACCGATTTTTCAGCATTTGGCGCCAAAATTCCGTGTTTACAATTTCGATTTGCCGGGGCATGGAGCAAGCGACGAGCCGAGGAAGCCTTGGAGCACGGTTGAATACAAGGAAATGCTGAAGGCTTTTTTTGCGGCAAACAATATTGAACACCCGATTTTGATTGCTCATTCCTTTGGCGGCAGGCTCTCCTTGCGTTTGGGCGCCGAGGGGATCCCCCACAAAATGGTACTGACGGGCTGCGCAGGCTTGAAGCCCAAGAGAGGTTTGGATTATTACGCCAAGGTTTATTCCTACAAGGCGGCGAAAAAGGCTTTGAGCTTACCGGGGCTGCGTAAAAAGAAAGAGGAAATTCTCGGCAATATGCGCAGTAAGAAGGGCAGTGCCGATTATCAGCAGGCTTCAGAGGCTATGCGAGGCACTTTTGTTAAGGTTGTCAACGAGGATTTAAAGGATTTGCTGCCGAAAATTTCCGCTCCAACCTTTTTGTATTGGGGTGAAAACGATACTGCCACGCCGCCCGAAGATGGCAGAACCATGGAAAAAAATATGCAGGATGCAGGGTTGGTTGTTATGCCAAACTCCACGCATTACGCTTATTTGGAAAATTTGGGTAATTTTTTGGCGGTTGTCGACAGCTTTTTGCAGGCGGAAGCGAAAAAATGAGTTTTATTGGGGTTTAGCAGAGGTTATTTCGGCTAAATTTCTTTGCAATTTCTTTACAAAGCTTCTGTTTACTGTTGCCAAATTAAAAGGCGAATGATTTTTTTTGCAATTTGGGGATTGATTTTTTTGGAAGAAAGTTAGATAATAGTATTCAGTGTTTTTTATAAAGATTTTGCTTTGGTGATTTTTGCCGAACAAGGTTTGGTTGTTGATTTTTGCGTTCAATTGAAAAATCGGCTGAAGACCAAAACACAGCTGTAAAATAATACATATATAATAGTAAGAAAAAAATAAGTGAATAAAATGCAGTAAGGAAAAATTACAGAAAAATCGGGCGGGTCGGCGTTGTTTGCGGCGTGTTTTTTCGTTCGGTGATTTCGGAGGTTGAAATATGTTTGAATTAATGTTCTATATAATCGCTTTTGCCGTTTGGTTCGGTTATCTGCTGCGGCGTTTGGTGCAGCAGCTGCATATGATGCAGCAAAACAGCTATCGGCAGGAAAGATATATGCGCTGGCTGAAGCCGAGAATGAAAGAAAATCTTTTGAAAAG